>SXOM01000524.1 GCA_005776735.1 Pseudomonadota bacterium | reverse complement strand
GGCTGCGGTGCGGGCGCGTGCTTCACCATTTGGCGGGGTCGTCCCACGGGATGTCGAAGCCGCGGACGATGAGGCACCAGTCGCCGGTCGGCCTCCTCGAAGGTGCCGCCGCCACGCAGTGCAATGGACGAGGCCGCGCCGCGGGTGGTCACCGGGTCGTTGACGCCGTCCCCGTCGATGTCGGGGACCCAGCCGTAGGAGGCCGATGCGACGAGCGGTCGCGCGGGTTGACCGAAACTGTGCGGCCGGCGCGCGGCGCCCCCCCGCCCCGGATCCGCGAGCGGACGGTCGCGGGGCGCCGCCCAACCGGGTTTGGGTCAGCCGGCGCGGGGATCGGGAGGATCGGCCAGCGCCTCGTCGGCTTGCGCCTGCATGTACGCCTGGATCCTCGCTGCGAGCGCCGGATCGCCGAGCGCCAGGATGCGCGCGGCGAGCAGCCCGGCGTTCGCCGCACCGTCGATGGCGACCGTGGCCACCGGGATCCCCCGCGGCATCTGGACGATCGACAACAACGAATCCAGGCCGTCGAGCGTGCGGGAGCGGACCGGCACGCCGATGACCGGGAGCCAGGTCTTCGCGGCGATCATGCCGGGCAGGTGGGCCGCACCCCCCGCACCCGCGATGATCACGCGCACCCCGCGCCCGCCGGCGGACTCGGCGTAGCGGAAGAGGCGGTCGGGCGTACGATGTGCGCTCACGACGTGAAACTCGCTGGGCACACCGAGCGAATCGAGCGCAGCGGTCGCGGCGCGCATGACCGGCGCGTCGTTGCGGGAGCCCATGATGATGCCGACCGGCGGCGCGTGGGCGCCGAACTCTCCGCTCACAGGCGGACCTGGACGCCGGCGACCACGCGGAGCACCCAGCCGCCCTTGTCCAGCGACACCGGCGCGAGCGGCACGGATTCGTTGGGTTCGGCCACCGCGCCGTCGGCCAGGACCAACGTGAACGGCACCTCGACCACCACCGAGATCGGCGACATCGGGTCGATCATCACGCCCGCGCCCACCGTGGGCCCGAAACTGACACCCCCCGCGGCGTCGGGGTACTCGACGTTGAGGTTCTCGTCGGGGACGTGGAATCCATCGTAGACGCTGATGTCGAAGCCCACGAGGCCGTAGGGCTTCACCAGGCCCGTCGGCAACGGCAAGAACCGCGCCCGGGGCTCGATGGTGAGCTGGGTGGCGTCGACGGTGTAGGTGTTCTCGTCAGAGCCGGGCGTACACGCTTCGCCACAGTACCAGCCGATGTTCAGGTGCTTCTGGCCGGGCTGGATGCCGATCGCGACGGAGGTGTCCAAGAACCACGTGGGGACGTAGCCCACGGCGATGCGGCCGGTCGCGCCGCCGCCGGCGCTCGAGCCTGCACCCGTCCACGAGGCCGTGCCGAGCGTCTGGTAGCTGTCGTCGATCGCGACGCGCACCCCGTAGCCGCGGTCGAGGTCGCCGAGGGCGTACCCGCCGGAGAGCTCGACGTACGGATGTCCGGCGTGGACCTGGGCCTTCTTCAGCCACGCGGCCTGGTCCAGACCGCTGTCCTTGTACTGACCGTAGGCGCTCCACGGGATGCGCATCCGCGCCCGCTCGTCGGCCGCGGCGCCGTCGCCCGCGAAGCGTGCCGCCGCGCCGGTGGACGCCGTGTCCTTGACCGTGGTGCTGGTCTTGGTCGGCTCGGTCCGGGTCTTTTCGGGCGTGGGCCGGGTGCCGCCCGGCTTCTCGGGCGCGGCCTTCTTCGACGCCGCTTCGTCGGCCTTGGACTTGGACTCCGCCTTCTTGGCGGCGGCGCTGTCGGTCGCCTGCTTCTTCGCGGTGGCGGGCGCTTCTTCCTCGTCGTCGTCGAGGTCGAGGACCACCGGCTTCTTGGTGGGCTTCAGCGACTCGTCCTCGTCGTCGCCGAGGTCCAACGCGACGGGCTTGGAGGTGGCGACCGGCTCGAAGTCGTCCTCGTCCTCGTCGTCGCCGAGGTCGAGCGGCTTGGACGCCGCGGCCTTGGCCTTGGCGTCGGCGGCCGCCTTCGCCTTGGCGTCCGCTTCGGCCTTGGCGTCCGCTTCGGCCTTGGCCTTGGCGTCCGCTTCGGCCTTGGCCTTGGCGTCCGCTTCGGCCTTGGCCTTCGCTTCGGCTTCCTTGGCCGCGGCCGCGAGCTTCTTCTCGAGCGCGGCCTGGGCGGCGGCGCGCTCCTCTTCTTCGGCCTCGGCACGGCGCTTCGCTTCGGCTTCGCGTTCGGCCTCCTCGGCCTTTCGCGCGGCTTCGGCCTTGCGTTCTTCGTCCGCACGACGGGCCTCGTCGCGTTTGCGCTCTTCCTCGAGCTTCTTCTTCTCGGCTTCGGCGGTGCGCTTGAGCTCCTCGGCGGCCGCCGCGACCGCCTTGCGGTCCTCCTCCGCCTTCTTCGACGCCGCCGCCTTGCTCTCCTTGGTGGCCACGGGCGCGGGCTCTTCGTCGTCCTCGTACAGGTCGATCTTCGGGCCGGTGGACTTCGGCTTCTCGGGGATGGTGAGGTCGAAGTCTTCGTCGGCGTCTTCGAAGTCGAGGAGCACCTCGTCGTCGTCGGACTTGCGGCTCGACTTGGCGCTGGTCTTGGAGCTGGACTTGGACGAAGTCTTGGAGGTGCTCTTGCTCGACGACTTGCTCGGCCGCTCCTCCTCCTCGTCGTCGTCGACCTTCGACTTCGACGACGACTTGCTCGACGACTTGCTCGGGCGCTCCTCCTCGTCGTCCTCGTCGTACTTCGACGACGACTTGCTCGAGGACTTGCTCGGCCTTTCCTCCTCTTCGTCCTCGTCGTACTTCGACGACGACTTGGTCGAGGACTTGCTCGGCCGCTCCTCTTCGTCCTCGTCGTCGTACCGCGAAACCGTGGACTTGGTGCTGGACTTCTTCGGAGGCTCGTCCTCCTCTTCGTCGTCGTAGCGCGAAGACGGGGAGGACTTGCTGCTCGACTTCTTCGGGGGCTCCTCGTCCTCGTCGCCGCTGCCGCCGTAGCGCGACGACCACGTGGAGGCCTTCTTCGGAGCCTCTTCCTCTTCTTCTTCTTCCGCTTCGCCGTCGGGCAGCAGGCCGTAGGCCTCTTTCGCCGTCTTCGCGAGCGACTTGGCGAACGCGACCTCTTCGCCGCCGTCGAGCGTCTCGCGCACGACCTTGACCGGAGACTTGTCGCCCTTGGCGTAGATCCGCGCCTCGACGTCGAGGCCCTTCTTGCCTTGGCCGACCGCGAGCACGATCGCCATGCGCGCTTCGGACTTCTTGAACAACGACGCCGGGCAGCCCTCGACGTCGGCGCAGGCGTCGGCGCTGTCGCCCGCCCACTCGCGGATCTCGTCGCCGTCGTCGACGTCGAGGCCTTGCTTCTCGACCGCCGACACCACCAGCCCGTACACCATGTACGACACCGAGAAGTCGGCCATGGACGTGGGGGTGGCCTCGGGGACCAGGACATCGGCGCCCCAGGCGGGCGCGAGGAGGGCGAGGAGCAGGCTCACGGGCGCCTCAGGGCTTGAGGTTCACGCACCACTCGGCCGTGAACGAACCGGAGAGGGTGCCATCTTCGAAGGTGACGCTCTCGAACGAACCCGTGGCGGACTCGTCCTCCTCCACCGAATCGACGTCGAGAGTGCCGGAGGTGGCGGGGTACTCGTGGAAGACGTCCCCCGCGAGGTTGACGATCGTGGCCTCGGCCTGCCCGCCCTGGCTGATGGCCGAACGGCCGGTCGACACCGACTCGCTGGACGGGAACGCGAACTGCAGCACGGTCACGTCGATGTCGGTGGGGGCGACACCCTCGTCGTAGTTGGACTCGACCCAGTCGGCGTCGCGACAGTCCAGCTCGATGTCGGAGATCACGATGTAGCGGGCGCCGACGTAGACCCACGAGGAGTCGGACCACGCCACCCCGCCGGCGGTGCCCTCGATCTCGGCGGAGGCGCCGCCGCAGGCGAAGAGGCCCACGAGCAGGAGGGGAAGCGTGCGCTGCATGGTCACTCCATCGAAGGAACCGCGGCTATCTCGGAGCGCCCCGCCGCGCACGCCCCTGGCTCGTGCACATCGGGATAGCAGGCCACGTGCCCCCCACGCCGTCGGAGCTGGTCGTCGCCGCGCGCAACGGGAGTCGCGCCGCTCTCGCCCGCCTCATCAGCCGCGTCGAGCTGCGGGCCGACGGGGTCGCCGAGGCCCTTGCTGGCCTGGCGCCGCGACGGCGCACGGGCCCCGGGGCCCCCCTGGTGGTCGGCATCACCGGCCCTCCCGGCGCCGGAAAGAGCACCTTCACCGACCGCCTCGTCGCCGAAGCGCGGGCGCGCGGCGAGCGGGTGGGCGTCATCGCGGTCGACCCGAGCTCCCCGTTCAGCGGTGGCGCCATCCTCGGCGACCGCATGCGCATGGAGCGGCACGCGCTCGACCGGGGCGTGTACATCCGCTCGCTCAGCGCGCGCGGCCACGCCGGGGGGTTGTCGGGCGCCGCGGGCCAGGTGGTCGACGTGCTGGACGGCCTCGGGTTCGACCGCGTGATCGTCGAGACGGTGGGCGTGGGCCAGGGCGAGCTCGGCGTGATGGAGGTGGCCGACACCGTCGTGGTGGTGCTGACCCCCGAGAGCGGCGACTCGGTGCAGGCGATGAAGGCCGGCCTCCTCGAGATCGCCGACGTCTTCGTGGTGAACAAGGCCGATCGACCGGGCGCCGACGCGTTGGTCCGCGAGCTCGAGGCGGCAGTGGAGCTCGACGTGCGGGCCGGCTGGCACGCGCCGGTGCGCACCGCCGTGGCGCTCACCGGGCAGGGCGTCGCCGAGGTGGCCGCGGCGGTCGAAGCGCACCACCGCTGGTTGTGCGCGGACGGGCGACCCGCGTGGGAGCGGCGCCGCGCCGACGGGCGGGTGCGAACCTGGCTCGATCGGGTCGCCCACGAGGCCCAGGCCGCCGCGCTCGCCGCGTGGCCAGCCGAGCTCGCTGCGCTCCGGGCCGGCACCGTCGCGCCCGAGCAGATGC
>SXOM01000523.1 GCA_005776735.1 Pseudomonadota bacterium | reverse complement strand
GCTCGCCGCCGCCCACGCGGCGCTCGGGCTCGCCTAGGCCCCGCGTGACGATCCTGCCCCTCCTCCTCGCGCTCGCCTGTGTCCAGTCCGACCCCCTGCCGGACGTGGGCGACTGCGCCGTCTACCCCGACGGCGTCTACGAGTACGGGCAGATCGGCATCGGCACCTGCCTCGCCGGGCCCACGTCGGTCACCTGGCTCGGCGACGGGCACACCATCGCGGTCACCAACGCCAACCCGTTCCTGGACTTCACCGGCGGGAGCGTGCTCACCCTCGACCTCGACCTGCTCGATGCCAGCGGCGGGCGTACGGAGGTGGCGGCGCTCGACCCGCACGCGCTCGCGGTGCCGAACTTCTCGGCCGCCACCGCCTATGCGGCAGCGTACGAGCTCTTGCTGGTGGGCAACCGTGCCAGCGACGGGGAGCGCACCCGCGAAGCCTCCGACCAGCTCCTGTACATCGACGTGTCCAACCCCGACGCGCCCGCCTTCGCCACCGACGTCGGCCCCGACCGGGACGGCGGCGCCCAGACCGTCGGCGCCGATCCGGTCGAGGTCGTCTACGACGCCGCCACCGACCGCGCGTGGACGCTCAACCGCACCGACCACACGGTCAGCACGGTCGACCTGGCGTCGCGACCCACGCGCCTTGTGCCGCCGGGCGGCGACGGCCGCCTGGTCGGCGACGCGTTCGTCGACGCGGACGCATCGGGCTCCCGCGCCGAGTTCGCGCTCTTGACGACGGCCGACGATCCCACGACCGTCGCCGCCGACCACTGGGACCTGACGTGGAACACCGCCAGCGTCCGCGCCTGGGCCGCGGCCGACGCGGGGGTCTTCCGCTGGTCGGGCAACGGCGAGGCCACCTGGGTGCGCAGTGGCATCCCGTACGACGTGCCGCTGTCCGGCGAGTCCACCGCCCGCGACCCCGCGTTCGTCGACTCCTACGACGGCACCCTGTCCGCCACGTTGGTGTACGTCGACCAGGGCGCGATCGCGTTGTCGGTCGAAGACGAAGACGCGGGCGGGGAGTGGAGCCCGCTCGGCACGATCCTCGAGCCCGACGAGGCCCAGGTCGCGTTGTCCGACCCGTGGTTGTTGTTGGCCGACGGGGTGTACCACCTGTACTACACCTCCGGCGGCGACGAGCCCTACGTGGGCCACGCCACCTCGGCCGACGGCTTCACCTTCCGCGACCGCGGCGCCCTCTTCCAGGAGGCAGGGTCGGCGGTCTCCGACGTGAGCGTTCGGTGGGACGGACAGGTCGGGCGGTGGCGGGCCTGGTACGCGGTCACCGCGGCCGGCGGCGAGCCCACGCTCGCTTCGGCGTGGTCCGACGACCTGACCACGTGGACCCCCGAGGGCAGCCTCGGCGTGGTCGCCTACGCGCCCACGGTGGCGTGGTGGGCGGGCCGCTTCCGCCTGCTCGCCGCGACGGCCGACGGCACCACGATCACCGAGTCCACCTCGGTCGACGGCGTCACGTGGTCGGCGCCGACCGCCCGCCTGGCCGCCGAAGCCGGGGCCCACCTCGAGGACGGCGTCGCGCTGCAGGCCACCGACGAGTCCAACTTCTCGTTGCGCGACACCGAGGGCGTGGCGTTTCAGTACCCGATCGAGCCCGGCGTCATCTACACCCAGTCCTCCCAGGGGTGGCACCTCGAGGTCGCCACCGGCCACCGCCTCGGCCCCGAAGACGTCGGCGACGACGGCGCCGGGGGCGTGCGCGCGACCGCCTGGGTCGACCAGGACGTGTGGCTCGACGTGCTGGGCGACGACGGCGTGTGGCGGGTGGCGCACGGCGCGTGGGTCGACGGGGTGCTGAGCGTCGACGCCGAGCTCGCGCTGGAGGTGGGTGCCGAGGGCACGTTCGACGCCGACGGCGTGCACCACGCCGCCGTCGCGCAGATCGACGGCACGTGGACGGCATTCTACGCCGCCGTCTCGGGCGCGGTCACGACCATCGGTCGCGCCACCAGTGCCGACGGCCTGACCTGGACGCGAGCGGAGGCGCCGGTCTACGCCGGGGGGCTCGAGTGGGAGGGTGCGGCGGTGGTGCCCGGCTCGGTGCAGGTCCTCGACGACGGCACCGTCAACCTCTGGTACACCGGCGAGTTCGGCGAGATCGGCATGGTGGAGAGCACCGACGGCGGGCTCAGCTTCGCCGCGGTACCGGGCGAGCTGTACCCCTGGCAGCTCGACGCCGGCGCACCCGGCACCTGGTACGACGCGTCGGTGTCCGACCCGGTGGTCGTCCTCGACGGCGAGGTCGAGCGCATGTGGTTCACCGGCGACGACGGCGAGGGCACGCAGATCGGGTACGCCGAGCGCGCCGTCGGCACGACGAAGTGGAACGTGGCGGAGGACGCCGAGGGTGTGCCGCGGCCGGTCCTCGCGGTGATGGCGGGGGCGCTCGGCTCCGAAGGCCTCTCGCGCCCGGTGGTACAGGCCGGCGCTTCGGGGTGGGAGGTCCTGTACGCCGCCGAGGACGGTGCGACGCTGCGTGTCGGCTTCGCGGCCGGCGCCGAGCCCGACCGCATGCACGTCGACCTGGTGCTCCCGTCGCTCGCGGACACGTGGGGCTTCACCGTCGTGCCGCCCAACGACGACGACGCGATCGACCTGGACGCGTCCACCGCCTACTCGATCGGCCGCGGCTGCATGACGCTGGCGCTCGACGAAGCGGCGGGCATGCTCTACGCGGGCTGCAAGCTGGTGCCGTACGTCTACGTGATGGACGTGCGCGACGACAGCACCTCCACGTGGGCCGACCTCAACTACCTCGGCCTCGAAGCGGTGATGACGCTGGAGTTGTCCTCCTCCAGCGGGGTGCGCGACCTCCGCGTCAACCCGTTCACCGGCACGCTCTACGGGCTCGTCGACGAGCCGGAGTCGCTGGTCGTGATCCGCGCCGACGACGTGGTCGACGACCAGGGCCTCGACGACCTGCGGGAGCGTGTGCTCGGCCTCGTGCCGCTGCCCCGCAGCTTCGAGCGCGACCGTGGGGTCGCCACCCAGAGCGCGGTCGGTCCCGGCCAGCTCGCGATGCACCCCGACGGCCGGCACCTCTTCGTGTCCAACTACAACGCCAACAGCGTGAGCGTGATCGACCTGGAGCTCGGCCCGCTCGGTACGATCGTGGCCGAAGCGCGCGACGTCGGCGAGGGCCCGTACGCCATCTCCTTGTCCCCGGACGGCACGCGTGCGGTGGTCGCGAACTACTCCGGCGAGGTCGACGGGCACGTCTCCTCGACGCTGGTGGTCCTCGACGCCGACCCCGCGAGCCCGACCTTCCTCGAGCCGCTGGGCTGGGTGGTGAACCGATGATCGCGCTCTTGCTCCTCGGGTGCGAAGAGGACCTCACGATCCCGCTGCACTTCGACGGCCCCGCGGGCGCCGCGTGGATCGCCGATCCGGTCGCCTTCGAACGTCCGGTGGGTTTTGTGAGCAACAGCCGCAGCGGGAAGATCGTCCCGCTCGACCTCCTCGAGGGTCGCCTGCTCACCGACGACACCTCCGCGTCGTTCCTGCGGGCGTCGTCGATCGCCACCGGCGTGGGCCGCCAGCTCCGCGACGTCGCGGCGTTCGCCAAGGACGGCGCGATCACGGTGTGGGCGGTCGACGAGCGCGGCGCGGTGCTGGTCCAGGCGCCCTACGTCACCGGCGTCGCCGACGGCGCGCCGATCGAGGTCGAGCCGACGGCCACCGAGCCGGTGTTCGTCGACGCCGACGACAGCGGCGACACGCCCACCCTGGGCGAGGTCGTGGTTCGCGCCGGGTACACGACCACCGAGGACTGGTCGGTGGAATACGACGGCACGCGGTGGTGGGCCGTGGGCGAGGTCTCCGGCAAGCAGTCCGCCGAGCCGGTCCCGGGCGAGACGTACACCACCGACCTCGGCGAGCTCGAGTTCGTGGTCGAAGGCGAGGCCACCGCAGGCGACCGCTTCGACCTGCGCACCGACACCGGTCTCGCGGTGTGGAGCCTCGACGGGCGCCCCGTCGCCCTCGCCGACGACGGCGAGCGGCTCTACGTCGCGGTGCACGGCGACTCCCCCCAGGTCGGCGTCATCGACCCGTGGAGCGGCGCCTGGCTCGGCCAGGTGGCCCTCCCGGCGGGCGCGGCGCCGTGGCGCATGGCCCGCGGTGTCGCGGGGCAGCTCCTCGTGGGCGATGCCCGGTCGGCGGCCCTCTCCGTGCTCGACTTCGCGGTGCCGGGCGACCCGACCACCGCCACGGTGACGACCGTGGCCACCGCCGCGCCGGTCGTCGACGTCGCGGTGCAGTCGGGCGACCTCGCCGACGGCACGCCGTTTGTGCGCGCGTTCGTGGCGCCGGTGGGGCTGCACCGGGTCGACGTGTACGATCTGCTCGGCGGCGTCTGGGTCGATCCCAACCCGGTCGACGCCGCGGTGGCGGGCGTCGACCTCGGCTCGCCCATCTCGGGCCTCACGCCCAGCGTGGGCCTCGTCGCGACGCCGCAGCCGACCACGTGGGGGGCCTACCCCGAGGTGCCGGCGGTCACGGTGGCCACGCAGGACGGCTTCGTGTACGTGCTCGACGCCTCCACGGGGTGCGCGGTGCCCACGCTCCGCGGCCCGCACGGGCCCAACGAGGTGCTCGACGCCAGCGACTCGTTCCAGTACGCCCTCCTGGACGACGTCGGCGCCACCTCCGACGTCATCATGGCCTACGACGAAGCCACGGGCGAGCAGATCGCGATGTCGGCCTGCCCGGGCGTCGCGCGCACCGAGTACTGGACGGTCACCTACGACTCGGGCTCCGCGTCGTGGGAGGTCGAAGGGTCGCGCTCCGGCATCCAGGTCAACGCCGCGTACGAAGACCAACGCTACGTCTCGGACAGCGGCGCGGTCAGCTTCCTCCTCTTGTCGGGCACGCTGCCGGCTACCGATGGCGACAGCTTCGGCTTCACGGTCGACCGCGGTGTCCTCGGGTGGTCCTACGCCGACGTCAACGAAGACGCGGCGCTCACGTCCGGCCTCGAAGCGTACTGGGAGGCCCCGGGCCGCCCCTTGGGCTTCCAGGTGTGGGCGGGCCCCACCGGCGGCGGCTGGGACGACCTGGACCGCAAGGAGATGGTGCTCCTGCCGGTCGAAAACAGCGACCAGGTGTCACGCATCCACCTCGACGGCGGCAAGGCCGACGTCAGCTGGCAGTAGCCGCCCCGGTGCGCGAAACCGCGCTCCTGGCGTGGTACGCCGAAGCCCACCGCCGCCTGCCGTGGCGCACGGAGGTGTCGGCCTACCGTACGCTGGTGAGCGAGCTGATGTGCCAGCAGACGCGCGTCGAGACGGTTCTCCCGTACTTCGAGCGCTTCATGGATGCGTTTCCCACCGTCGAGGCCCTCGCCGACGCGCCGACCGAGGCCGTCCTCACCCGGTGGGCCGGCCTCGGGTACTACTCGCGCGCCCGCAACCTGCAGCGGGCGGCGCAGGCGGTGGTGGCGGGCGGCGGCTTCCCGCGGACCGTGGCGGGGCTCCGCGCCTTGCCCGGCGTGGGCCCGTACACCGCAGGCGCCATCGCCTCCATCGTCTTCGGCGCCGACGAGCCGGTGGTCGACGGGAACGTCGAGCGGGTCTTGTCCAGGTGGTACGCCCAGGAGCTCCCGACGGTCCGCTGGTCGTGGGAGCGCGCGCGGGCGGTCCTGGCGCCGGGCCGGGCCGGGGAGTGGAACCAGGCGCTGATGGAGCTCGGCGCGCGGGTGTGCACGCCCCGGGCCCCGCGGTGTGGCGGGTGCCCGGTGGCGACCGGGTGCCTCGGGCGTGACTCTCCGGAGCGATACCCTGGGGTGAAGCTGAAGAAGGCCGTGCCCCGCCGGCGGGCGGTCGCGGCGTGTGTGCTCGACGACGGCCGCGTGCTCCTGGTCAGGCGGCCGGAGGGCGGCCGGCTCGGCGGCCTGTGGGAGCTCCCCGGCGCCGAGCTCGACGACCACGTTCAGCCCGATGCCAACGCGCTCGTTGCCGCGTTGCGCGCGCGCCTGGGGCTCGCCGCCGTGGTGGGGGCGCCGCTCGGGACGGTGGCGCACACCTTCAGCCACCTGCACCTCGACACCACCGTCTTCGCGGCGTCTCTCCAGTCGAAGCCGGGCTCGGTGGCGTCCGACGCGCTGCGGTGGGTGCACCCGGCGCAGGCCGACGACCTCCCGTTGTCGACCCTGGCCCGCAAGACCCTCGGCGTGTGCCCCGGGTGGGCGGCGCGGTAGGCCCGTCCCGAGCTCGGCGGGGTCCGCGCCGCGCCGCGCGGCCGAGCGGGCGGGAGCCCGCGGCGTGGGCGTTTCCGCCCTGCCCCGGACTGTCCGTTCACCGACCTCGCCGCAACCACCGGACGCCGGCCACGGCCACCCCCGCCGCGACCAGCCCTGCCCCGGCGACCACGAGGCCATCGAGCCCGACGAGCCCCGCCATGCGCTCGGGCAACGGACCGGCCGTGTGGCTCTCCCACGGGCGGGTCGCGCGCAGGGTGAGGGCGGCCCGACGGGCGTCCTCGCCGGTGCGCCACGCGCCGTGCAGGTTGTCGCGGAGGCGGCCGCCGCGCACCGACCCGAGCGTGGTCTCGCTCGCGACGAGCCCGCCGTCGAGGGTCACCTGGACCGCGAAGTACCCGGCCTCCCCGGCGAAGTTGTCGAGGCGGAGCTCCAGCGTTCCCGGCGGGCCGGGGAGGGGAGCGGTCGCCGCGAGGTGGAGCTCGACGAAGTTGCCCTCCCGCGACTGGGCGGGGACCTCGACCGGCGTCGCGGTGAGGGGGAGCTCGGCGTCCGCCCAGCGCGCCCGGAGCCCGGGCCGGAACGACTCCGCCTTGCGCGCGGCCCACCCCGAGTCGGCCGCCCCTTCGGCGCGCGCCTCCTTGTACAGGCGCAGGGCCGGCACCTCGACGTAGTAGTCCAGGTCGAGGCGGTGGGGCTGGACGTGGGCTTCGATCCGCTGGCCGGGCAGTCCGCCCATGGCCTCGCCGCCGCCGCCGGAGCTGCCGGGCGGGTGGGCCAACGCGAGGGTGAACAGGAGCGAGCGCACGGGCGCGGGTGATACTGGGGCGCATGGACTACCCGACCGGGCCCAGTTTCGCGAGCTTGTTCACCGTGCGCGTGCGGTGGGTGCTCGGGGTGCTCGTCGTGCTCTACGTCGTGCAGGTGGGCGCGGGCGACCTGGCCCAGCTCGCGGCGTTGGCGCCGGTGGTGGGCGGGTTCCGCTTCTGGCAACCCTTCACCTACCCGCTGTACCAGGGCCCCGCGACCAGCGCGATCATGTCGTGGCTCGTGCTCGGTTTCCTGCTCGAGAGCACGTGGAAGACCATGGGCACACGCCGGTTGTTGCTCGCCACCGCCGCGGCGTGGTTCGGCGCCACGCTCTGCATCGTGGGCGTTGGGGCCCTATGGGCGGGGGAGCGGAGCCCGCTGGTCTTCGGTCTCGGGTGGGCGGCCGAAGCGATGATCGTGTGGTTGGCGCTCTTGAATCGAGGCGCCCACTTCCGTCTGTTCATCGGCGACCCCATCCCGGCGATGTGGGTGGCCTACGCGTTCGGGGTGCTCACGCTGCTCCGCGCCGGCATCTACCGCGACCTCACCAGCATCCACCAGGTCTTCGTGTGGTGCGCGGCGTGGAGTGTGCTGTGGGTCGACGAGGACCGTTGGCGCTGGTGGCGGCTCCTGCGCCGCAAGAAGAAGCTCGAGGCCGAGGCCTCGCGCTTCACCGTGCTCGAAGGTGGGAAGTCGGGCGAGCGTCCACGGCGGAGCCGCGACGACAACCACCTGAACTGAGCGCGCGCGCTCAGCGCCGGCGGCGGCGCACCACCACCAGTCCGATCGTGGCGGCGGCGGCGCCGGCGGTGCCGGCCCCCTCGGCCCCGCACCCGCACGCGGTGCCGCGGGGCACCTCGATGGGCTCGCGCACCTCTTCGGGGTCCGGTCGCCAGTCGTCGTCGCCCGAGTCGGCGGTGTCGGAGTCGCCGGTGTCGCCGGTGTCGCCGGTGTCGCCGGTGTCGCCGCCGGTGTCGCCGCCGGTGTCGCCGGTGTCGCCGGTGTCCAGGTCGCAGTCTTCGTCCAGCGTCCCGTCGCAGTCTTCGTCGCCGAGGCCGCAGCCGTCGGTGGTGACGAGGCTCGAGACGGCCGCGTCGGCGTCGTCGCAGTCGGCGCCCCCGCCGAGCTCCACGCGGTCGCCGTCCCCATCGCGATCGAAGTCGTCGTCTCCGGCGCAGTCGGCGTCGAGCCCGTCGTAGGCGACGTCGTCCGCGCCCGGGTACACCGCCGCGTCGGTGTCGTCGCAGTCGTCGCCGCCGACCGCCAGATCGTCGTGCCCGTCGCCGTCACAGTCGGTGCAGGTGGTCGCGTCGAGGCCGTCGCAGTCCTGGTCGACGCCGTCGCCGACCACCTCGACCGCGTCGGGGCCGATGCGCGCGTCGGCGTCGTCGCAGTCGTCGCCCGACCAGTCGTCGCTCGGGCTGCCGTCGCCGTCGCAGTCGTAGTCGTCGTCGCCCCCGCAGTCGGTGTCGAGGCCGTCGTAGCAGGCGTCGATCGCGCCGGGGTACACCGTGCCGTCGGCGTCGTCGCAGTCGGTGCCGCCGTACCAGTCCGCCGTGTAGCCGTCGCCGTCGATGTCGTACTCCGACGCACCGTCGCAGTCGTGGTCGACCCCGTCGTAGGGGAAGTCGCTGGCGCCGGGGTTCACGGTGGCGTCGGCGTCGTCGCAGTCGGTGCCGCCCTCGGCTTCGGCGTCGTAGCGGTCGCGGTCGCAGTCGCCGTCGCTCCAGCCGTCGCAGTCCTGGTCGACGCCGTCGTAGCAGGTGTCGGTGGCGCCGGGGTTGACCGTGTCGTCCCCGTCGTCGCAGTCGTCGCCGCCGTCGGCCGTGCCGTCGTAGCCGTCGTAGTCGAAGTCGTATTCCGGGCCGCCGTCGCAGTCCTGGTCGACCCCGTCGCCCATGGTGTCGCTCGCCGCGGGGTGGATGGTCTCGTCGGCGTCGTCGCAGTCGTCGCCGCCGTGGTCGGCGCTCGGGTACCCGTCCTCGTCGCAGTCGTAGTCGTCGCCGCCGTCGCAGTCCTGGTCGACGCCGTCGTAGCAGGCTTCCCCGGACGCGTCCGGGTGGACCGCCGGGTCGCCGTCGTCGCAGTCGTCGCCGGCCTGGCTCGTCGCGTCGTAGCCGTCGGCGTCCTGGTCGGCGTCGACCGTGGCTTCGTCGCAGTCGTTGTCGACGCCGTCGTAGTACACCTCGGCGGCGTCGGGGCTCACGGCGGCGTCGGTGTCGTCACAATCGGTGAGCCCGCCGCCGCCGCCGGTCCCGATGCCGTCGCCGTCCTGGTCGTAGTCGTCGTCGCCGGCGCAGTCCTGGTCGACGCCGTCGTACCAGGTCTCGGTGGCCGACGGGCGGATCGTCGCGTCGGTGTCGTCGCAGTCGCCGCCGCCACCGGCGGCGCTGTCCTCGCCGTCGCCGTCCTGGTCGTAGTCGCTGTCGCCGCCGCAGTCGCTGTCGATGCCGTCGTACCAGGTCTCGGTGGCCCCGTCGTACACGGTGGCGTCGATGTCGTCGCAGTCGTCGCCGAGCGACGAACCGTCGCCGTCCTGGTCGTAGTCGTCGCCTTCGTCGCAGTCGCTGTCGACCCCGTCGTACCAGGTCTCCTCGGCGCCGGTGTAGACCGTCGCGTCGGCGTCGTCGCAGTCGCCTTCGGACTCGGTGAGTCCGTCGCCGTCGGCGTCGTCCAGGCCGAGCGTGGCGAAGGTGACGTCGTCGATCCCGAAGGTGTCGCCGGCCGAAGCGGTGAGGACCAGCTCGTCCAGGCCGTACTCGGTGGTGATGCCCACGAACTCGCTGCCGCCACTCCCGGACCACGTCCCGGCGTACACGAGCACGCCGCCGACGTATCCGTCGACGTCGACGCTGCCGTCGGCGTCCAGGAGCGTGAACGCCAGCGCCGGCTGCACCTCGGTGAACGTGATGGACAAGGTGGTGCCGGCGGCCTCGGCCGCGAGGCTGCCGGTCGCCGCGGTCCCGTCGACGTCGGTGGCGGCCGCGGGCGTGCCGTCGAAGGTGGCGCCGAGCTCGGTGTACTGATCGTCGATCGTCGCGGTGGCGACGAGGTCTTCGAAGTCGATCTGCTCGGGGTCGAGCCCGGCGGCGCTCTCCCAGGACGTCTCGCTCGTCCACAACGTCATCGACCCGCCGTCGACCGTGCCGTCGCAGTCGTCGTCCACGCCGTTGCCGAGCACCTCGGTGGCGCCGACGTACACCGCCGCGTCGGTGTCGTCGCAGTCGCCGGCGTCCTCGGTCTGGCCGTCGCCGTCGCGATCGGTGCCCGAAGCCAGCGCCCACTGCAGCTCGTCGATGCCGAAGGTGCCGCCGGTGGCGGCCGACAAGAGTACGGTGGCGACCGGCTCGGCGAAGGTGTACCCGCGGAGGGCGCCGCCCGGACGCCCGGCGTTGTGCAGCTCGAAGTCGTACGCGGTGACGACCGCGGCCCCGTCGGCGTCGTAGGCCTCCAGGGTGAAGTCGTCGTCGGCGTCGAGGAGCTGCAGGGAGAGGGCGTCGATGGTGCTGTCGAACTCCAGGAGCACCGCCCCGGCCGCGGACGCGGCGAGGGCCCCCTCGGGGTAGGTGCGCCCGATCGAAGTGGCGTAGGTCGCGCCGGTGAAGGTGACCCCCGACTCGGCCACCTCGGCGCCCGAGGTGCCCCCCTCGAAGTCGACGCTCGCGTCGACGCTGCCTTGCAGGAGCTCCTCGACGTCCCACTCCCAGCCTTCGAGGTCCTTGCGCACCCGGATCACGCCGTCGGTCCATCCGTCGCAGTCGCCGTCGATGCTGTCGCCGGTGGTGTCGGTGCCGCCGGGGTAGGCGCCGGCCTCGTCGTCGTCGCAGTCGTTGCCGCCGCCGTCGGCGTCGACAAAACCGTCGGCGTCGTCGTCTTCGAAGTCGGCGTGCCACGCCCACTCGGACAACGCGCCGGTCCCGGTGCCGCTGGCGTCGGCGTAGGCCGAGGTGAACAGCAGGCTCTGGCCGTCGGTCGAACCGGCGACCGCGATGGCGCTGCCTCCGCGCCCGCCGCTCCACGCGCCGAACAACGCATGGTCGGCGTCGGTCGCGACGGCGCTCACCGCCGCGGGCGGCGTGGTGAAGACGTAGGTGGCCCCGCCCCCCGAGGTCGCGGTGTTGTCGTTGGTCGCGGACACCATCAGGTCGGCGCGGCCGTTGCCGTCGAGGTCGCCGGCGGAGACCGGCCAGCCGAAGCGGCCCGATGCGGTGGCGCCGAGCACGGCCGTGGCGGCCGAGGTGGTGGAGGTCCAGCACGTGGTGCCCGGGTCTTCCATCACGAAGACCGCCCCGCGGTCGGTGTAGGTGGAGTCGTAGTACGGCGCGCCGAGGAGCAGGTCGAGGCCGGCGCCGCCGCGCACGTCGGCGACGGCGACCGAGGTGCCGAGCTTGGCCTGCGACTGGGCCAGCGTGGTCCGACAGTTCGCGGTGGCGGTGATGGTCGCGGTGCCCGCGACGAGGTCGGCGCCGAGCACCGTGTAGACCGCGCCGCCGTTGGTGGCGCCGCCGTCCTGGCCGATGGCGCCGGCGAGGAAGTCGTCGAGCCCGTCGGCGTCGATGTCGCCGACGGCGAGCGCTCCGCCGAGCTCGTCGCCCGCGGCGGCGCCGGTCAGGATCCAGTCCGCGGCCGTGGATGCGTAGTTGCCGGCGACCGACGCCGAGCCGGCGAGGACGTAGATCCCGCCGGAGTTGGTGCCGCCGCCGTCGGCGTTGGGGGCGCCGGCGACGAGGTCGGCGTAGCCGTCGCCGTCCACGTCGCCCGACGCGAGGGCCGTGCCGAGCGCCATGCTCCCGGTGGTACCGCCGGCCAGGCGCACGTCGGCGTCGCTCGCGACGTAGCTGCCGGTCCACGCGCCGCCGGTGAAGACGAAGGCCGCGCCCGAGTCGGCCCCGCCGGGGTCGGAAGCGGGGGCGCCGAGGATGAGGTCGGCGTAGCCGTCGCCGTCGAGGTCGCCGGTGGAGAGGGCGGCGCCGAGGTCGTCGCCGGTGTTGTCGCCGGTGAAGCTCGCGTCGGCGTTGTCGAGGGTGGTACCCGTGGACCACTGCCGGTACAACAACCACGCGGTGCCATTGTCGGTGTCGGGGCCGCCGAGGAGCACGTCGTCATCGCCGTCGTCGTTGAAGTCGGCGGTGGCCATCGCGAGGCCCGCGTAGCTGAAGTCGTCCAACCCCGACCACGGCGTGCCCAGCTCGTCGGTGTACAGCTCGGCGCGCGCGGGGCGGGCGGACTCGGCCCCGAACCACACGGCGGTCTCGTCGACGATCGTGGCGAGGCAGGACGAGCCGAGCCCGCCCCCGCCGCCGAACACCCCGGCGTACCCGGCGACGCCGCCGTCGACCGCGGCGTCGCCGAAGTCCAGATCGGCGTACTGGACCACGACCTCGTCGCGGCCTTCGAGCAGCCACACCTGGAAGGCGCCGGTGCCGCCGGCGCCGCCGGCCGGCACGTCGGTCCACGAGATCACGAAGGTGCGGTACGGCCAGGTGCCGAAGCTCTCGGTGGTGATGGTGCTCGGGCCCAGGTCCTGCCACAACGCGGCCACGCCGACGTGCGAGGAGCTCGCGCTGGACGGGCAGCCGCCGGTGGCGGTGGCCGTGGCCCCGACGAAGAAGAGCACCCCGTTGCTCGACACCGACACCGTCGAGTACGCGGTGCCGTACATCTCGAACTCGAACGGCAGCGTGACCTCGACCACCTCGTCGTCGCCGAGGCCGAGCGAGGTGCCACCGGTGCTGTCGAGCCAGGCGTAGACGGGCCCGGAGGCCTCGTCGGAGTCGGTGTAGACGTAGCCGCCGGCGTCGGGACCGCCGCTCGCGGCGTGCGCGTGGGGGGCGAGGAGGGCGGCGAGGGCGAGCAGGCGCATCCGGCCAGTGTAGCGTGACCCGCTCCCCGGCGGCTAAGCCCGCGCGCATGGACGTCCTCTTCTCCGCGCTCGGGCGCGTGCCGTTGTACCTGCGGGTCCTCGCCGGGGTCGCGGTCGGCGTGCTCGTCGGCGCGGCGTTCGGCACGTCGCCGTGGCTCGGCGGGCTCACCAGCGCCGACCTCGGGCCGCTCGGGATGTTGGTGGTGCGCGCGCTCAAGACGCTGGCGACCCCGCTCATCTTCGTGGCCATCGTCGACTCGTTCCTCAAGACCAACTTGTCGGGAGCGAGCGGGGCGCGGCTTTTGGCGGTGTGCGCCCTCAACGTGACGGTCGCGATGGTCCTGGGGTTGGTGATCCTCAACCTCTTCGAGCCCGGCCTCACCTGGCGCGACCACCTCGCCGAGCTGCAGTCGGTGGCGGGCGCGGCCCCGCCGGCGCCGAGGGGCGCGACGCTGAGCCCGTTGCAGAACTTCGCCGCGTTCATTCCGGAGAACCTCGTCGACCCGTTCCAGAAGAACCTCGTGATCTCGATCGTGCTGGTCGCGGTGCTCGTCGGCGCCGCCTTGCGCTCGGTGCGGGACCACGCCCACGGCACGTTGGTCGAGGGGCTCGCGGTGGTGGAGCGCCTCGTGGAGGTCGCGTACGCCACGCTCACGACGATGCTCTTGTGGGTGGCCGAGGCGATGCCGGTGGGGGTGGCGCTCATCGTGGCCGACGTCGTGGGCAAGTCGGGCGTCGAGGTCTTCCTGGTCCTGTGGACGTTCTTTCTGACGGTGCTCGCGGGGCTCTGCATCCACGCCCTCGGCTGGTACCCCCTGGTGGGGTGGGCGCTCGGGCGGATGTCGCCGGCGCGGTACCTGCGGGGCGCGCTCGACCCGGTGGTGACGGCGTTGTCGTGCAATTCGAGCCTGGCGACGATGCCGGTCACCTTGCGGGCGCTGGCCGGCCTCGGGGTCCACGAGCGCGCCGCGCGGCTGAGCGCCTGCGTGGGCACCAACTTCAACAACGACGGCATCATGCTCTACGAGGCGATGGCGACGCTCTTCTTGTGCCAGGCGCTCGGCATGGAGTTGTCGTTGTCGGCACAGCTCGGGGTGGTGGCGGCGTCGATCATGGCGGGCGTGGGCATCGCGGGCATCCCCGAGGCGGGGCTCATCATCCTGCCCCTGGTCCTCGGCGCCGCCGGTGTCCCCGAAGCGACGGTCGCCATCGTGATCCCGCTCATCGTCCCGGTCGACTGGATCCTCGCCCGCGTCCGGTCCGGCGTGAACGTGCTCGCCGACATGGTCGTGGCCATCGTGATCGACCGATGGGAGGCCCGTCCGGACGCGGCGCCTCCGAACGCGGCGTGACCGCCGCGCCCACGCCGCAGCCGTGGTAGGCTGGCGCATGGCCAAGGCCCTCCCGACTCCCGCCCACAAGCACCCGCCCGCCAAGTAGCGCGGCGCGTGCGACGCGAGGGCCCGCCGGATTAGGACCGCGGGTCGGGGGCGGCGTTGCGGATCCGGAAGCTCGAGCTGCAGGGGTTCAAGTCCTTCGCGGATCGGGCCGCGCTGCACTTCGGGCCCGGCATCTCCTGCGTCGTCGGCCCCAACGGCTGCGGAAAGAGCAACATCGTCGACGCCGTGCGCTGGTGCATCGGCGAACAGTCGGCCCGCTCCCTCCGCGGCGACGCGATGAGCGACGTCATCTACGCCGGCAGCGCCACCCGCAACGCCCTCGGGTTCGCCGAGGTCTCGCTCACGTTCGTCGCCGGCGACGAGCCGTTCCCGGGCATCTGGCAACGGTTCCCCGAGCTCGAGGTCACCCGTCGGCTCTACCGCGACGGGCAGAGCGAGTACCGCGTCAACGACGAGCGCGTACGCCTGCGCGACATCACCGACCTGTTCATGGACACCGGCGTCGGCAACCGCCTGTACTCGTTCATCGAGCAAGGCCGCATCGGGCAGATCGTGCATGCCCGCCCCCAGGAGCGGCGGAGCCTCGTCGAAGAAGCGGCGGGCATCAGCCGGTACAAGGCCCGCCGCGAAGAGTCGCTGGAGAAGCTCGGCCAGACCCGCGAAGCCCTCGAGAAGATCGCCGACCTCCACGACGACCTGGGCCGGCAGCTCAAGGCGGCCGAACGGCAGGTGCAACGTGCGCTCCGCAGCCAGTCCCTCGGCGCCCGGCTCCGCCAGGAAGAGCTCGCGGTCGCGCTCGCCCGCTTCGGCAGCCTCGCCGCCGATCGCAAGGTCCTCAATGAGCGGCTGCGCGCCGCCAACGCCGAGCTCGAGGAGGCCGGCCGCGCCGTGGTCCGCCACGAGGAGGAGCTGGAAGGGCGGCGGGCCCTGCACGAGGCGGCCGAGGCCGAGTCGGGCCGGGTCCGCGACCGGCTCAACACCCTGGAGGGCGAGCGGCGCGTGGAAGACAGCGCCCGACAGTTCCAGGAGCGCGAGCTCGGGCAGCTCGCCGCGCGCCTGGAGCAGCTCTCCCACGACCAGGAAGACCAACGCCGCGAGCGCGACGCCGCCGCGCTCGAAGCGGAAGGTGCCGGCGCCGCGGCGACCACCGCCGAGGCCGACCTGTCTCGCGTCCGCGGCGAGGCCGACGTCGCCCAGAAGCGGCTCCAGGCCGCCCACGCGGCGGCCGGCGCGGCGCGCGAACGGCTGGAGAAGGCCCGGCGCGGCGCCCAGGGGGCGCACGAGGCCG
>SXOM01000522.1 GCA_005776735.1 Pseudomonadota bacterium | reverse complement strand
GGGCGTGGCGGCGGCGTGGGCTCGCGCGTGGCGCGGGGCGCGCGGCGAACCTGCCGCCGACCGGTGGGTCGCGGCGCGCCCCCCAGAGCGGACCCCCGGTCGCGACTAGCGGCGGCGGCCTTCTTCTTCGTCTTCTTCGGCGAGGAGCTGTTCGCGCGTCTTCTGGCCGCGCACGAAGGCCTTGCTGGCCTCGTAGCCCTCGTTGAACGCCTCGACCGCGTTGGCCTTCTTGCCCTTCTTGCGCATGCGAAGCAGGCCCACGATCAGGATGATCACGAACACCCAGAAGAGGCAGCAGCAGAGGCAGGAGAGGCCGTAGATGAGGTACGAGATCATGGTGCTCCGAAGCTAACGCATGCGCCGGCCGTGGCTACTCCACGCACCGCGGGCGCACGCCCATGTAGGACTGATCGATCGCGTTGGACACGCGCACCGCCACGACGTTGGCGCCGACGTGCAAGAGGTCGGTGACCTGGACCGGGTCGGCGTACACGTACTCCAGGCAGTTGGCGTCGTCGTTGACGCAGCCCTCTTCCTGCCAACCACCCCCCCAGTGGCCGACCGAGGTGCCGTTGACGTACACCCACAACCCGTCGTCGCTCTGGAGGTCGATCCACACCTCGGGGCCCGTCGCCGCCAACGAGAGCTCCACCCGGTAGGCCTTGTCGTAGCCCGAGGGCGTGTGCCCGGAGTCGGGGTTGGCCACCGTGGACCAGTCCTTCAGGTCGAACGTCGTGGCGTAGTACGGGTTGCCCGCCGGGTCGGTCAGGTCGGGCTCGGTCGAGAACGGCATCGACCCCCACCACTGGCCCTCGCTCAACCCCATCGCGGCACAATCGCCGAAGTCCGTCTCGGCGGGGATCTCGCCACCACCGGAGTCGGAGGCGGTGTCGGCCGTGTCGGTGTCGGCCGTGTCGGTGTCGGGCTGGTAATCGGTGTCGTCGCCCGAAGTGTCGCCCTGGGCCTTGGTCACCGGCGTGACGCCGATGTCCGAGCAGGCGGCGAGGAACACGAGCGGAGCCAGGCGGCGCATCGCGCCAGAGTGTACCGCGTCGTCACCACTTGTGGAGCCACCTTGCCGGGACGCCGGGCGTGTTCAGCCTGTGCAGACCATGTCCGATGCTCCGGCGCTCCCCCGGGTGCGCGTCCGCGCCCGCCCTCCCCGCTCGTTGCCCCTCTTCGCGAGCGTCGTCCTCGGCGTGTTCGCGATGCTGCACCTCGTCATCGGATGGCGGCTCCTCGGCATGCCGCGATGGCCCGCCGAGCTCGAAGCGGTCGGCATCTTCACGCTCGGTGTGCTCTACCTGAGCGTCCCCGCCGCCCTCGCGTCGCGGGTGCTCGGCGACCGGGTACCGTCGTGGCTGAGCGGCGTCGGGTTCCGGTGGCTCGGGTTGGCGTTCTACTGGTTCGTGCTCAGCGCGCTGGCCGAGCCCGTGGTGCGCCTGGGTGCGCGCGCGTGGCCCACGTTGCCGTGGGCGGAAGGGGGCGCGGGGGTCGTGGGCGTCGCCGGCCTCGCGATCTCGGCGTTCGCGCTGGCCGGTGCCCGCACCCCACCCGTACGCCGCGTCGAAGTGCCGGTGCCCGGGCTCGACCCCGGTCTCGAGGGGCTGCGCATCGCCCAGCTCAGCGACCTGCACGTCGGGCACACCATCCGCCGCCCGTTCGTCCAGGCCGTGGTCGACCGCACCAACGCCGAACGACCGGATCTGGTGGCGCTCACGGGCGACTTCGTCGACGGCTCGGTGGCCGACCTCGCCCACGACGCGGCCCCGCTGGGCGAGCTCCACGCGCCGCTCGGCGTCTACGTCGGCACCGGCAACCACGAGTACGTCACCGGGACCGTCGACGCGTGGTGCGACCGGCTCCGCCACATGGGCATCCACGTGCTCCGCAACGAGCGCCGGACCGTGCTCCACGACGGCGCGCCGCTCGACGTCCTCGGCATCGACGACCCGTTCGCCAACGCCCCCGGCCACGGGCCCGACCTCGCACGCGCGATCGCCGGCCGCGACCGGTCCCACGCGTCGATCCTGCTCGCGCACCAGCCGGTGTTCGGCGAAGCCGCGGCTGCCGCGGGGGTGTCGCTGGTGCTGAGCGGCCACACCCACGGGGGCCAGCTCTGGCCGTTCCACGCGCTGGTGAAGCTCGTGCAGCCCTACGTCGCCGGCCTCGTCCGCATCGGCGCCACCGCGCTGTACGTGTCACGCGGCACCGGGTGGTGGGGGCCCCCGATGCGGCTCGGCGCCCCCAACGAGATCACGCTGCTGACGTTGCGTCGGGCGTAGTGCGGCCCTCCCACCGCTTCCAGATCGCGAAGAGCGCCGGGTAGACCAGCAACTCCAGGGCGAAGCTGGACACGAGCCCGCCGACCATCGGGGCCGCGATGCGCCGCATGACGTCGGCGCCCGCGCCCTCGCTCCAGAAGACCGGGAGCAGGCCGAGCATCGCGGTGGCCACCGTCATGAGCTTGGGGCGCAGCCGGCGGGCCGCGCCGTGCACGATGACCTCGACCATCGGCGTGCCGGGAGCCCGCTGCTTCCACGCCAACGACAGGTACAGGAGCATCACCACCCCCGTCTCGGCGTCGAGCCCCGCCAGCGCGATCATGCCCACCCACGTCGCCACGCTCACCGAGTACCCGAGCGCGCCCACCAACCACACCGCGCCCACCAGCGAAAACGGCACCGCCAAGAGCACGATCCCGGTCTCCACCCAGCTCGACGTGTTGATCCGCAAGAGCAGGAGGATCACGAGGAGCGTGAACGGGAGCACGTACGCGAGCCGCTCCTCCGCCCGGTTCATCGCCTGGAAGCTGCCGGCCCACTCGGTGCGCACCCCCTCCCCCAAGGCGAGCGTGCCCAGGCGCGCCTCGGCGTCGGCCACCCACGCGCTGATGGGGCGCTCGCCGGGGTCGATCATCACGTAGCCGACGAGCTCGCCGTCTTCGCTCCGGATCATGTCCGGCCCGGTCGTGGGGACGACGTCGGCCACGCTCGAGAGCGCCACCGGCGCGGCGCCCGGACGCTCCAGGAGCGCGCTGCCGACGGCCTCGGGGTCGGTGCGGAAGTCACGGGCGTACCGCACCGTGAGCGGGTGGCGCGCGCGACCGGCGAACCACTCCCCGACCTGGCGCCCGCCGAGCGCCCCCTCCACGACCTGGGCCACGTCGGCGGCGCGCACCCCGAGCGCGGACGCCTCGGCACGCCGGAGCACGACGTCGAGCACGAACGCGCCGGTGGCCCGCTCGGCGACGATGCTGCGCGTGCCGGGCACCGCCGCGAGGTGCTGCTCCAGGGCCAGCGCGGCGGTCTCGATGGCGGCGAGGTCGGGCCCGCGGACCTTGATCCCGAGCGGGCTGCGCAGGCCGGTGGCGAGCATCTCCATCCGCGTCTGCACCGGCATCCACCACGTGTTCGGGAACCCCGGCGCGCGCACGTGCGCGTCGAGCTCGGCGACGAGGCCCTCCCACGTGAGCCCCTCCCGCCACTCGTCGCGTGGCTTCAGCAGGATGACGGTTTCGGCCATGCTCAACGGCGCGGGGTCGGTGGCGGAGTCGGCCCGGCCGATCTTGCCGAACACGCTGGCCACCTCGGGGATCTCGGCCACCGCGGCGTCGAGCGCCTGCAGCACGCGCGCGGCTTCGGCCTCGGAGATGCCCGGCGGCGCGGTCGGCATGTACAGGAGCGAGCCCTCCCGCAACGGCGGCATGAACTCCCGCGGCAACCGCAAGAACGCCGGGACGGTGGCCACCACGAGCGCCCCCGCCAGCCCGACGACGAGCCACCGGTGCTGCACCGACGCCCGTACGAGCGGCGCGTACAGCCGCTCCAGGAGGGTGGGGGCGCCATCCACCGTCTCCGTCCCCGACGCGGCCTCAGGCGCAACCACCGTCATCTCCCGCTGGCGCGTCAGCGCGACCAGGGCGGGCGTGAGCGTGACGGCGGCGATGGCCGCGGCGAGCATCGCCCACGACTTGGTCCACGCGAGCGGGCCGAACAAGCGGCCTTCGGCGGCGTGCAGCGCAAAGACCGGCGTGAACGACACGGTGACCACCAGGAGCGCGAAGAACGCACTCGGCGCGACCTCCTGCATCGCGCCGACCACGCCCACCCGGCGGCGGCGTGCGTGGACGTTCTCCACGATGAGGATGCTCGCGTCAACCATCGCGCCCACCGCGACCGCGATGCCACCGAGCGACATGATGTTGACCGTGAGCCCCTGCGCCGAGAGCGGCACGAACGCCGCGAGCACCGCCACTGGCAGGCCCACGACCGGGACGAGCGCGCTGCGGGGGTGGCGCAGGAACACCACCACGACCACCGCGACGACGAGCATCTCCTCCAGCAGCGTGCGCAGCAGCGTGGCGACGGCCTCGCGCACGAGCGCACCCCGGTCGTAGACCGTCCGCACCGTGACGCCCGGCGGCAGGGCGGCGGCGAGCACGTCCAGCCGCTCACGGACGCCGTCCACGACCTCCAGCGCGTTCTGGCCCTGCCGCGCGACCACGATGCCGGCGACGACCTCGCCGCGCCCGTCCAGGTCGGCGACGCCGCGCCGCGGGGCCGCCGCCCACTGCACCTCGGCCACGTCGCGGACGCGGATGCGGTGGGGGGTCGGCAGGGCGTCGGCGCTCCCGCCCCGCGCGGGACCTGCTACGGGTGCGGCCGCCGTCGGGGCGGCCTCCATGCCGCCCATGCCGGCCATCGTGCCCGCGCCACCGCCCGCGGCGGCACCGCCGCGACCGCCGAGCGTGGTGACCCCCGCCCCGCCATCCACCAGGATCGGCGCCTCCAGCAGGTCGTCGAAGGTGCGGGCTTCGGCCCGCAGTCGGAGCATCTGCTCGTGCCCGGCGACCTCCATCGTGCCGCCGCCGGCCAACACGTTGGCCGAGGCGACGGCGTCGGCCACCTGCGCGAAGCTGACGCCGTGGGCGCGCATGCGGGCGGGGTCGAGCGACACCTCGACCTGGCGCTCGAAGCCCCCCACCGTGGCCACCTCGGCCACGCCGTCGACGCCCTGGAGCGCGGGCCGGATCACCGTGTCGTGCAACGCGCGCAGCGCGGCCGGATCGGACACGCCGCCCGCATCGACCAGCGCGTATTGGAACACCCAGCCCACGCCGCTGGCGTCGGGCCCGAGGCGGGCCTCCACCCCGTCGGGGAGGCGCGGCAGCGTACGCCCGAGCACCTCGGACACCGCCACGCGGGCGGCCGCGGGATCGGTGTCCTCCCCGAAGATCACGTACACGAAGCTCATGCCGAAGCCGCTCTGGCCGCGCACGGTGGCGACGCCGGGGGTCCCGAGCAACGCCAACGTGAGCGGCGCGGTCACCTGGTCCTCGACGAGGTCGGGGCTCCGGCCCATCCACTCGGCGGCGACGATGACCTGGGGGTCGGAGAGGTCGGGGATGGCGTCCAGCGGGGACCGCAACGCCGAGAGCGCCCCGCCGAGCGCGACGAGCGCCGAGAGGAAGACGGTGGTCCACGGGTGGTGCGCGCAGAGCGCCACCAGCCGGCCGAGCAGCACGTTCACCGGGACTCCCACGCCGCGGGCGCCCGCAGGCGGCTGTCGGCCGCCACCAGGAAGGCTCCCGACGCCGCCACGACCTCTCCCGCCGCGAGGCCGTCGGCGAGCGCGACCTCGTCGCCGACGCGCGCGAGCAGGTGGACCTCCCGCGGGAGGTAACGATCTTCAGTCACGACGAAGACCACCTTCCGCGTGCCGGCGTACACCACCGCGTCGGCGGGGACGACCACCGCCAGCGGCAGCGCCACGGGCACCTCGACCACCGCGAGCGCGCCGGGTCGCAGCCGACCGGCGGCGTCGCGTACCTGCACGCGGACACGCGACGTCGCGTCGCCCGAAGCGAGCGGGTGCACCGTGCCCGCCAGGGCCTCGGGGAGCCCGTCCACCCGCACCGCGGCGGCCGCGCCATCGCGCAACAGCGCCGCTTCGGGCGCGGAGAGGGTCGCTTCGACCCAGACCGCGCCTGCGTCCGCGAGGCGCACCAGCGCAACGCCGGGCGCGGCCGGGCTGCCCTCGACGACGTCGAGGACGCTCACCTCGCCGGCGCTCGGCGCGAGCACCGGCACCGGGTCGAGCGGCGCGCCGCGCGCGAGG
>SXOM01000521.1 GCA_005776735.1 Pseudomonadota bacterium | reverse complement strand
GCCGCCGCCACGCCCACCAAAATAGGGCTCGAAGTTCGACATCGCCACGCTCACCGACCTGAGCCGGTGCAGCAAGCTCCTCGCGGTTCGGCGTTCCGCGTTGTGCCAGACGCCGCCCTCGGCTGGCCGGTTCGGTGACGCGGCGGGTGACGGGTCGGGGGGAATTGGCTGAGCGGAGCGCAGGTTCGCCGCTTGCGGCGAATCTGCGGGGGAGCGAACGCCAATTTCACCCGGCCCGGCAGGACCCGGGGGTAACCTCGTCTTCGTCCACCACCGACGCTGCGGTTGCCCCGACCTGAGAACGCCGACCCGCGCCCCGGGGCGCCGCGTCGGGCCCGGCGCGTCACCGCGGCAGCGACGGCGGCTCGAGCAGCGTCCAGGTGCGTGGATCGGTGGGCGCGCCGGTGATCGCCGCGACGAACCGGGTGCCCATCTCCTTGTAGCCGTCGACCGTGAAGTGGATGAGGTCGCCCGCCGCCAGCTTCGGCTCCGCGTTGAAGTACGACTGCAACATCGAGCCGGGCCCGCCCATCGCGGCCTGCAGGTCCCACGTCGCGCAGCCGAACTCGGGGCCGACGTCGCGCTGGACGCGCGCCACCCACTCGGTCGCCGACCAGATGGCGTAGGTGTTTCCCTTCACCTTCTTCCCGCGGTCGCTCGGTCCGACCAGCACACAGGCGGTGTCGGGGAGGAGCGCGCGCATGCGCCGCAACGAGCTGCGCAGCGACGTGGTGTACTTCTCGGGATCGAGCGACTTGTCGTTGGCCTCGTTGGTGCCGTAGGCGAGCACCACGAGGTCCGGTCGGCGCCGGTCGAGGAACGGTCGCATCAGCTCCGGGTCCCACTTCTGCCAGCTCGCGGCGGTGCGGCCGGTCACGCCCATCGCGTCGACCACGATGCCGGGCGTGCTCCGCTCCATCCACGCGCCGTACACCCGCACCGGCCCCTCGGCGCTGAGCCGGAGGCGGTGGGGGCCGTCCTCGACCTCGAGCACGGCCACGCCCGGCCCGAGGGGCCCGTCGGCGCTCACCTGCACCGGGTCGCCCCCGTCGACGGCGAGGTGCAGCGTCCCGGCGCCGGGTTCGCGCAGGTACGCCACCTCGAACCGGCTGACGGTCCGCCCCTGGGGATTGCTCTTGGTCGTCTGCACCCACCCGAACGCGCCGGGCATCGCCAGGACGTCCATCCCGGCGGGGCCGTGGCGGCCGTCGTCGCGACCGTCGCGGCGCTCCATGAAGTCGCTGAGCCACGTGCCCGACGCGCACAGGTTGGCGTCGCTCGCGCGGTAGCCCTTCCACGGAGGGCCGGGCATCACAAAACCGTGGCCGGCGTCGCCCCAGCGCGTCTGGAGCAGGCGCCGCACCTGGCCGGTGAAGAACTCCCCCGCCACGTGCGACGCGCCCCAGAAGGCGAGCCGCGTGGTCGACCGTTGCGCCGCCGCCCGCAGGAACACCTCGCGCACCCGCACGATGTCCGCCTCGCGCCCCCGGAGCGGCTCGAGCGGGACCGCGGCGATGTCGAAGCGGGCGCCGAGCGCCTTGGTGTCGAGCGTCGGCATCGGCTCGGGCGCCGGGGTTTCCGGCTTGGCCGCGGTCGGTGTCGTCGGCGGCGCGTCGTCGTCGAGGTCCTTGGCCCGGGGCGCCTTGACCTCGTACCGGGTCGTACATTCGTCGGCCGGCGGCCCGGCGGTCACCGGGAGGCGGAAGGTCTGCACCCACTCGGGCTCCGAAGCCGCGGCGGCGAGCACGGTCAGCAGCACGTAGGTCATGGCGTGTGGGTCCGGGTCCAGTCGGCGTAGCCGGCCTCGACCGCGTCGGACAAGGACTGGCCGACGAGGTCCTGCCCGCCGGCGCTCAGGTGGAGCAGGTCGGTCCACGCGAGCGGGGGCTTACGGCGCGTCCACGCCACGATGGCCCCCTCGCCACCCATGGCGGCGAAGGCGTTCCAGAACGCGCAGCCCTCCTCGGCGGCCACGCGCCCCTGCGCCGCGACCAGGCGCGTGAGCGCCGGCTTGGTGTGGGGTGTGCCCCCGTCGCGCGTGGCCTGGTCCAGCGGCGTCACCACGAGGCACCCCGCCGCGGGTGCGCCCGCACGCAGCTTGCGGAGCACGCCTCGGTAGGTGGTCGCGTAGGCCGAACCGTCACCCCGCTGCAACACCGGGATGCCCAGCTCGTTTCCCCCGAGCATCAGCACCACGAGGTCGGGCCGCCGTTCGGCCACCTGCGCGCTGAGGTGGCCGTCGTGCTGGTAGTTGAACGAGCGGCTCCCGACGCCGACGACACCGAGCGAATCGAGCACCACCCCCGGGCCCTGGGTCTCGAGCACCGCGCCGTAGAACGGGACCGGGCCGCCGGTGGCACCGAACGCGAGCTTGGTGAACCCCTCCGGCACCTCGACGACGTGGCGGAGGTCCTGGCGACCCTCGGCTGCGGCGCTCCCCGCGCCGACACCCACGTCGTCCGCGCTCAGCCACCAGCTCCCGTGGCCGACGCCTGCCTGGTACCAGAGCTCGAGGTGGTGCACCGGGCGGCGAGCGCCGTCGGCGCCTTCGGGGGTGCGTACGGTCAGGTAGCCCCCGTCGGTCGCGGTGCTCACCACGCCACCGAACCCGTAGCGGCCCGTGGCGCCGCCGAGCAGGATCGACCGGGTGGACCAGTCGCCCGCCCGGCTGCTCGGGAGGTCCGGGCGGTAGCTCCACTGCTTGTCGAGCCCCGCCTGTACCCAGCCCGGCCCCCCGTACCCGAAGCGCGCCTGCAGGCGGGTGCGCACGGTGCCGGTGATGCCGTCGGCGGCGATGGTGGAGTCGCCCCACCACGCCGCGCGCGCGAGGCCGTCGCCCCGCGCGAGCGCTGCGTAGAACGGCGCCATCCCCCGGTGGTCGGCGTCGACCAGGGCGGTCGGGACCATCGGCTCGCGACGCGGCAGGCCCGGGTCGCCCGCTCCCGCGAGCCCGGGCGCCGCCGGGGTGCCGACCGCGAGGTCCCCGCCGCCT
>SXOM01000520.1 GCA_005776735.1 Pseudomonadota bacterium | reverse complement strand
CGACTTCCGTCGGACTTCCGTCGGACGTCCGTCGTTCGTTCGACGATTCTCCAGGGAGGACCATTGGCAGTGGCCGCGCGCGCGGAGCTACGTCCGGCCGACGCCGCGACGGCGCTGGGCCTGACGCGGTCGGGCGTCTGCCGCGCGCTCGGGCGCGAGGCGCCGGCGGCGCTCGTTCGCGCGGTCGAGCGGCAACTGGTCCTCCGTGCGGCTCGGCCGCTCTCCGCCGCGGCAACGGACTTCGGCGTGGAGCCGGCCCGCCCGAAGTGGCGGCGCAGCGGCTGATCCGCCTTCGCGTCAAGGCGCCGGATCGAAGACCAGGTCGATGGCCGGAAGTTCGCCCGCCCGCGCGCGGGAGCCCTCGGTGCCCGCGTCGCCGTCCAGGGCCACGATCTCACCGCCGCTTCCCGTGTCGTTCCCGTACCACACCGCGCCCGCCCGGTCGGGGGCCAGGCCGCTCAGCAGGTCCAGGGGCCGGGTGCCGGCCTGAAGGTCGGGCACCCGCACGCCGCCGTCGGTGGTGTCGAAACGAGCGAGCGTGGCGCTGAGCCAGTAGTTCACCCACAAGCGGCCGTCGGGGTCGAAGGCCAACGCAGTGGGGCTCTCGAGCGTGTGCGATCCGGTCTCGTCGTCCCAAGCCACGGTGATGACCCGATCGGGAGCAACCTCGACCGGGTCCTCGTCCACCCCGTGCCCGACCCCGACGGAGAGCACCTGGTTGCCGTCGAAGTCGGCGAGCCAGAGCCGATCGTCCGGCCCCATCGTCATGTCCTCGGCGCGGACCAGGCCCGTCACCGTGAGCTGTTGGGAGGGCCGGTCCGGCAGCTCCCCGGTGGTCAGCGCGGCCCACCCGACCTCGGGCGCGAACGACCACAATCCGACCGTGCCGCGGTTGCTCCCCGCGACGAGCACCCAGAGCTGGTCCTTCTCGTCGAAGAGAATGTCCTGGATCTGCACGTTGTCCGCGAACAGCGCTTCGCCCAGCTCGATCGGCTCCGCCCCGCCCGCTGCTCCCGACGGGGGGTAGACCAGGAGTCGTGCGCCGTAGGTCGGGCTGGTCGCCACCCAGAGGTTCCCCGTCGGATCGACGGTGAAGCCGCGGAGGTCGTTGGAAAGGTCCACGTGGAACCCGAGCTCGGCAGGCGCGTCGCCGCCGGCAGCGAGCGCGGCGGGGTCGAACCCCGATGCGTCCTCGCCGCTGGTCACCCACAGCTTGCCGGAGGCCGGCTGGAGCTCCCAGGTGCCGCTCCACTCCGTCGTACCGCCGTCGGTGACGCACACCTGCTGCACGGTGTCGTCCAGGAGCCCGTGGGCGGTGCCGACCACGGCGCCCGCGACCGTCCCCCGCCGAGCGACCAGGGTGTACCCACCGCCGAGCACTTCCAGGGTCGCGTCGGGCTCGGTGACCGTGCCCACCCATGCTCCGGCGGCATCGTAGACCTCGAGCTCCGGCGCGACCTCCCAGGTCTCGTCGGGGAGGTCGATCACCACGTGGAGCGTGCCCGTTCCCCCTTCGGCGCACTCGACGTCGGAGGGGCTGGGACAGCCGAGGAGGAGGAGGAGGACGTACATCGGCTCACCGGGGGTGGCGACTCTACGCGTGGGGCGGCCCTCCGCTTCAGAGAACGCGTGATCGGCCGGTCCCCACCCTCCCGCCACCGCCCCGAAAGCGCAGCGGCGGCCGCCAGACTCCGCGCGCGCCCAGCCCGGTCACGGGCCGCCGCCCAGACGGGCCATCACCTGCGCGACCTCGGCGCGCGGCGTGGGCCCGCGAAGGATGCTGTTCACGAGGTTGGTGGTGCTGGCGTCGCCAGCGGAGAGCACCTGGAAGGTGAACGACCCGCCGAGCCGCAGCTCGCGGGCGATGCGGCGGGGTGCGTAGCCGCGGGCGTGCAGCTCGCGCACCCGGCCTTCGAGGTCGCGGAGGTGCTGGAGCTTCGCGGCGAGGGCGTCGCCGCCGCGGGTGAGCACCGGTCGATGCGCACACCACAACGTCTCGACGCCGAGCGAACCGAGCCGCTCGAGCGTGGCCACCGTCGCGGCGAAGTCTTCGTCGCGGCGGAACAGGCGCACCCGCTCGTGCAAGAACACGTCGCCCGCGAACAACCAGCCGCGCGACGGCATCCACACGCACACCTGGTCGACGCAGTGCCCGGGCGCCGGGATGACCTGGACCGGCTCGCCGTCCAGCTCCAGTTCGGCCGGGAACGGCCGGGTGCGCGCGGGCGGCGGACGGCCCCACGCGAGGTGTTCGTACAGCGGGATCGGGAGGTCGGCCGCCAACAGCGCTTCGGTGAGGGGGCTGGCGTGCACCGGGATCCCCGCGGCGTCGAGTCGGGCGGCGTTGCCCGCGTGGTCCTCGTGGTGGTGGGTCAAGAACGCGGCCCGGGCGCCCAGCCCGCGCGCCCAGGCCACCACCGCGTCGCCCACGCCGACGAGGCCCGTGTCGACGAGCGTGTCGCCCACCGCGTAGGCGTACACCTTCATCACCGGGCGCCCGGCCACGGCGCGGTACATCTCCAGCGCGGGCAGCGGGCCGATCCGAACCTCCTTCGCGACGAACCGGCCAGGCAGCGGCAGGCGCTGCCAGGCGAGATCGGCGAGGGCGAGCAGCGTGGGCACCGTCGGCGCGGCTATCGTGCGGCGGCCGACACCGCCGGGGGGGGCCGAGTGGGGGTTCGGTGGGGATGGCGACCCGACCCGCAGGCCGCCTACTGCCCCTGAAGCGCGGACGGTCCGCGGATCGCGTAGCGGTGGATGCCGCCGACGATGCCCACCGTCGCCGGGATGTGCATCAACTCCAGCATGACGATGGTCTTGAGGTCGGCGAACGCCCAGAAGGGGGCGTACAGCTCGCCGAGGAAGACCACCACGGCGACGCCCAGGTAGATCGTCCACGCCTTGGCGGGCGCCACCTTCGCGAGCACCGCGAGCACACCGATCGAGATCACCGCCGCGATCAGGCAGTTGAGGAGCGGCTGCACCGGCAGCAGGCGCTCGAGGCCGCCCATCGCCGCCGGGTCGATCGGCGCGTACGTCGCCCCGAGGGCGTCGCCCACGTAGAACAGGACGACGTTGAGCACTCCGGAGGCGACGCCACCGAGCAACGCACCTTTGGCGACGGACGCGAGATCGAGCGAAGAAGTCATGGTTCTCGGGGGGGAGCGTGCAGTATGCCACACTCGACCGACGCATGCGGCCGACGCCCCCCGGGCGCCGCGGCGGCCACCGGCCAGTGTTCGCGTCCAGCCCGGTCGCGGGCCGCCGCCCCGAGGACTACCCGTTCCGGTAATTCCCCTGCAACCGCACGTACTTGGCGGCGAGCGCGACGTGGAAGGCCTCCGCGTCGTCGCCGAGGGTGCGCACGACCTTGGCGGGCGCGCCGAGCACGAGGCTGCGCGGCGGCACCACCGTGCCGGCCGTCACCAACGCGCCGGCGCCGATGACGCTCCCGTGGCCGACCTGCGCGCCGTCGAGCACGGTGGCCTGGATGCCCACGAGGCAGCCGTCGCCGATGGTGCAGCCGTGCAAGACCGCGCGGTGGCCGACCACCACGTCGGCGCCGAGCACGGTGGGATCGAGGTCGCCGAGGTGCACGACCGTTCCGTCCTGCAGGTTGGAGCGCGCGCCGACGACGATGCGGTTGACGTCGCCCCGGAGCACACAGCCGTACCAGACGGACACGTCGTCGCCGAGCTCGACGTCGCCGACCAAGGTGGCGCCGGCGGCCACCCGGACGCGCTCCCCGGCGCGCGGGAGGCGGTCGAGGTACCGCTCCAGGATCGCCCCGGGGAAGCGGGCCCGCAGCGCGGCGAGGCGCGCTTCGAGCTCCGCGAGGTCGGCCGGCGGCCCGGACACGGGCTCCACAGAGTCGGTGAGGGTGCGGATGGCCATGCGG
>SXOM01000519.1 GCA_005776735.1 Pseudomonadota bacterium | reverse complement strand
GGATGCCGACCGCCGCGCAGCGCGCGCCGTCGACCCCGGCGCGGGCCGCGCGGCGGGCCCCGATTCCACTCCGCCGGTCGCGGCGCAGCCCCCTCGGGCGGGATAGCCGCGCCGGCGATGAACCTGGACGACATCCGACTGGCCCTGGTGGCCGAACTCGCCTCCGCCTCCACCGACGCGGCGCTCGCCCAGGTGCGCGCCCGGTACCTGGGGAAGGACGGCGTCATCACCAACCTCCGCAAGAACGTCGACTTCTCGAAGTTGTCCCCCGAGGAGCGCAAGGCGTTCGGCACGGGCTTCAACACGCTGAAGGATCAGGCCGAGGCCGAGCTCGAGGCCGCCAAGGTGCGCATCGCCGCGTCGGGCGTCCGCGACGCGGTGGAGTTCGACTACACCCTGCCCGGCAACGACCGCCGGATGGGGGCCATCCATCCGATCGTCGCGACCACCCTCGAGGTCGAGGACATCTTCCGCTCGATGGGCTTCTCGGTGTACCACGGGGACGAGGCCGTGTCCGAGTTCGAGAACTTCGACGCCCTCAACATCCCTGGCGACCACCCGGCCCGCGACATGCAGGACACCTTCTGGATGGAGAACGGGATGGTGCTGCGCACCCACACCAGCTCCATGCAGAACCGGGCGTTGCGGCAGCTCGGCGTGCCGATGCGCGCCATCTTTCCGGGTCGGTGCTTCCGCAACGAAGCGCTCGACATCACCCACGAGAACACGTTCTACCAGCTCGAAGGGATGATGGTGGACAAGGACGTGTCCGTCGCCAACCTGATCGCGGTGATGCGCGACTTCTTGAGCGCGGTCTTCCGTCGCGACATCGAAGTGCGCCTGCGTCCGGGGTTCTTCCCCTTCGTCGAGCCGGGGTTCGAGCTGGACTTCAAGACCACGCTCAACGGCGTGCGGCGCTGGGTCGAGCTGATGCCGTGCGGCATGATCCACCCCGTCGTGCTGCGCAACGCCGGGATCGATCCCGAGGTGTACAGCGGCTTCGCGTTCGGCCTCGGGCTGACGCGGCTGGCGATGCTGCGCCACGGAATCCCCGACATCCGCCTGCTCAACAAGGCCGACCTCCGGTTCAACCAGCAGTTTCCCGCCGCGCTCTGAGGAGGCCCCATGAAGATTTCCGCTGACTGGTTGGCCGACTACGTCGCGCTCGACGGCGTCTCTCCGGCCGAGCTCGCCGAGAACCTGACCGTGCGCACCGCCGAGGTCGAAGGCTTCGAGGTCGTCGAACGCGCGGTGCGCGGGCTCTTCGTCGGCGAGATCGTCGCCGCCGAGCCGTTCGACGCACAGGGACGCCTCCGCCACCACGTCACCGTCGACGGCGGCCCGCATGGCGCCTTCCGTACGGTGTGCGGCGCCCCCAACGTCCGCGTGGGCCTCAAGTCGATCTTCGCCCCGCCCGGCACCCACCTCTTCGGCGGGGCCGCGGTCCAGGTGGCCGAGCTGTACGGGCGCCGCAGCGAGGGTGTGCTGTGCGCACCGGGGGAGATCGGCCTCGGAAGCGGCAAGGAGGGCCTGGTCGAGGTGCCGGCCGACGTGCCCGCGGGCACCGCGCTCGACACGCTCGTCGCCGCGACCGACACCATCATCGAGATCGACAACAAGAGCCTCACGCACCGCCCCGACCTGTGGGGCCACTACGGGTTCGCCCGCGAGGTGGCCGCGATCCTCGGGCGTCCGTTCGGGCCGTGGCAGGCCGACGAGCTCCCCGCGGGGGACGACCTGCCCGCGTGGCCGGTCCAGGTGGACGAGCCGGACGACTGTCCGCTGTACACCGCCCTGGCGTTTTCGGTCCGCGGCAACCGGGTGTCCCCGCTGCGCATGCAGTCCCGCCTGTACGCGCTCGGCACGACGCCGCAGAGCGCCCTGGTCGACGTCACCAACTACGTGCAGTTCGAGCTCGGGCAGCCCACGCACGCGTTCGACGCGCGCTCGCTCGAGCGGGTGCGGGTGGCCCACGCGGGGAGCACCGTCCGGGAGTTCACCACGCTCGACGGAAAGTGTCACACGCTCCTCCCGCACGACCTGCTCATCCTCAACGGCGACGAGCCGGTCGCGCTCGCGGGCATCATGGGGGGCCAGGACAGCAAGATCCGCCCCGACACCACCCGCCTGGTCCTCGAGAGCGCCACGTTCAAGGCTTCGCGGGTGCGCACGACCTCGGTGCGGCTCGGGCTGCGCACCGATTCGAGCCTGCGCTTCGAGAAGAAGCCGCCGCCGGTGTACACCCGGATGGCGGCGGGCCGGATCTTGCGCCTGTTGCGCGAGGCCGGGCTCGGTCCGCAGGTCGAGAGCCGGTACACGGCGGTCGGCGACTTCAAGGACGCGCCACGCACGATCTCGCTCGCCCCGGGTTGGCTCGCCGGCCGTGCCGGCATCGCCCTCGGAGACGACGTCGCCACCGGCATCCTGCACGGGATCGGGCTCACGGTGCAACGTACGCCCGCGGGCGGCCTCGACGTCACGGTGCCCGCGTTCCGCGCGGTGTCCGACCTCGCCACCAAGGAGGACATCTCGGAGGAGGTGTTCCGCCTGTACGGGTATGACAACTTCGCCCCACGCCCGCCGGACGCCCCGCTCCGGCCGGTCCCGCCGCACGCCTCGAGCCGCAACCAGCACCGCAGCCGGCGGGTGCTCGCGCAGGCCCACGGCTTCGTCGAGGTGATGACGTACTCCTGGCACGCCGACGACTGGTTGGCCGAGCTGGGGTACACGCCGCCGTCGCCCCTCCTCGTACGCAACCCCATCACGCCGACCCGGCGCCAGATGCGCGACACGCTCGTGCCGAACCTGCTGGCGGCGGCCCACCAGAACCGCAACCACGCGGAGCAATACCGCTATTTCGAGCTCGGCCGCACCTTCTGGATCGACGGCGTCGGCGAAAAGCGCGAGGGCGACCAGCTCTGCGCGGTGGTCGTCGACCAGTCCGGGGGGGCACCCGAGGGCGCGATCCGGGCGCTCCGGTCGGCGCTGTCCGACCTCGCCGCGGCCGCGAGCCTCGCCGAGCCCACGCTCACGCCGTGCGACTCGGTGCCCGGCCAGCCCTGGGCCCGGAAGGGGCGGTGCCTCGCGGTGTCGATCGGTGGCGCGCGGGTGGGAGAGCTCGGCCTCTTGCCGGAAGACGTGAGCCGCAAGCTGCTCAACGCGGGCCATGCCGCGTTCCTGGTGCTCGACGCGGCCGCCTTGGCGGGCGAGGTCTTCCCCGCCCCGCGCTACGTGGCTCCGGCCCAGTTCCCCGGGTCGTGGCAGGACTTCACCTTCGTGTGGCCCGTTGCGCGAGGCTACGCCGGCCTGGTCGACGTGCTCGACCGGTTCGAGCACCCGATGGCCACCACGCGCGAGTTCGTCACCGTGTGGCAGGGCAAGCAGAGCCCCACGGCCAACTACAGCTTCCGCTACCTGCTCGGCATCACCGACCGCACGCCCACCCAGGTCGACCTCGACGGATTCCGTGCGGCGTTCCTGGAGTTCGTGCAGCGCGAAGGCCTGGCGCTGGTGGGGTAGCTACCCCGCCCAGACCCGGTCGCGGTCCAGCCGCGCCCACTCCCACCACGCGATCGTTCCCACCCCGGCACCAAGATGCCACACGCTGTGGAGCTGGAGGCCCTGCAGGGGGTGTGCACATCCGAGCAGCACGTGCTCTGGCACCCACGCGGCGAAGAACGAACCGATGTAGGCGAGGATCACGGTGACCGCGGCGAAGCGCACCCGGGGCGGCGCCGGCGGGAAGAACGACACCTGCACGGTACGGATCGCCAACCACGCGACCAGGCAGGCGTAGACGATCAGGAAGAGGACGAACGCCCAGGGCACCAACGCGTACGCGGCGCAGAAGCACGCGCCGAAGACCGCGAACGCCGCCGCGAGGCGCCGACCCGCCCCCGCGGGCCGGGCACGGTCCGCGAGCGTCCACACGCAGGCGAGGCCCAGCCACACCATCGGGAGCTCGTCGGCCGCTTGCGCCACGCGCAACAGCGTCCCGTGAAACGCCGCGGAGCCCAGCCCAACCGCGCAGGTGCCGAGCATCCCGAGCCGGAAGCGCAGCGCCGCGTCGCGGACGCGCCACGCGCCGACCGCGCCGAGCACGACCATGCCGAAGCTCGACGCCGTGTTCCAGAACTCGGCGACGTAGGGCGAGACGAGGTAGTTCGGCTCGCACCAATCCACGAGGGCCGGTGCGCCGAGGGGGGTCCAGAATCCGTCCATGGTGCGGCGAGCTAACCAGCTCGGCGGGCGCCGACCGGGCGATCGGGCGCGCGGCGGCCCGGCCGAGCTCGGGACGGTCGCGGCGCGCCCGCCAATTGGCCCGGAAAATCTGCTACCATCCCCGCGCCCGGAGCCTCGATGCGCACCCTCCTGCTCGCCTTCCTTCCCCTGAGCCTCTTCGCGTGTCGGAGCGACGGCGAGACCAAGTACATCCCCGATCGCGACGGCGACGGATTGAACGAGGACGAGGACTGCGACGACAACGACGACACGGTCGGGATGGCCGACACCTGGTACTACGACAACGACAAGGACGGGCACGGCGACCCCGGTCGCGGCGAGGGGTATTGCGAGCGGCCCGAGGGCTACAGCGACGTGGGCGACGACTGCAACGACGCCGATCCCGGCGTGTACCCTGGTGCCGACGACGTGTGCGACAAGGTGGACAACGACTGCGACGGCATCGTCGACAACGGGCTCGAGTCGGTGATGTACTACGTCGACGGCGACGACGACGGCTACGGCGACGACGCCCAGACCGTGTGGGACTGTACCCAGCCGTCGGGCACCGTCGACGTGGGCGGCGATTGTGACGACACCGACGAAGCGTACAACCCCGGCGCGGTCGAGGAGGACTGCGAAGACCCGGCGGACTACAACTGCGACGGGAGTGTCGGCTACGCCGACGACGACGGCGACGGGTTCGCGGCGTGCACCGAGTGTGACGACGCAGATCCGGCGGTGAACCCCGACGCCATCGAGGTGTGCAACGGCGCCGACGACGATTGTGACACCCTCGTCGACGACGACGACGACTCGCTGGACGCGGCCGCGGGCGTGGTGGTGTACCAGGACCTCGACTTCGACGGGTACGGCGATCCCGCGGTCTCTGTGGGGGTGTGCGAGCCCGGCCCGGGCTGGGTGCTCGACGCCACCGACTGCGACGACCTCGATCCGGCCGTGAACCCCGCGGCCAGCGAGGTGTGCAACGGGTTCGACGACGATTGTGACACCCTCGTCGACGATGCCGACGACTCGGTGGACGTCTCGACCGGTACCGTCTTCTACGGCGACGCCGACGGCGACGGCTACGGGGAAGACGCGGCCGTCGTGTGGGCGTGCGACGCCCCGGCGGGGACGGCGGCGGGCGGCGGCGACTGTGACGACGGCGACGCCGCGTACAACCCCGGCGCGGTCGAGTCCGACTGCGCCGATCCGGCCGACTACAACTGCGACGGCAGCACCGGCTATGCCGACGACGATGCCGACGGGTGGGCCGCGTGCGAGGAGTGCGACGACACCGATGCCGCCAACTACCCCGGCGCAACCGAGCGTTGCGACGGCGTGGACAACGACTGCGACGCCGAGGTGGACGAAGCGGACGCGGTCGACGGCGCCACCTGGTACGCCGACGCCGATGCCGACGGCTACGGAGACGCCGCCTCCACGACCTCGGCGTGCGCCGCACCGTCCGGCTACGTGGCAGACACCACCGACTGCGACGACGGCGATGGCGGCGTCCACCCCGGCGCGCTGGAGACGTGCGACGGCGTCGACGAAGACTGCGACGGCGACGTGGACGAAGGGGCGGTGGACGGCGCCACCTGGTACGCCGACGCCGACAGCGACGGGTTCGGCGATGCCGGCAGCACCACCACCGACTGCACGGCGCCGAGCGGGTACACCGCCGACGACACCGACTGTGACGACGCCGACGCGGCCGTGAACCCCGACGCCACCGAGCGCTGCGACGGCGTGGACAACAACTGCGTCGACGGGGTGGACGAAGACGCGGCCGCCGACGCGAGCACCTGGTACGCCGACGACGACAGCGATGGGTACGGCGGGGTTTCGGCGGCCTCGGCGGTCGATTGTGACCAGCCCGCCGGGTACGCGTCGACGACCGACGACTGCGACGACACCGACCCGACGATCTTCCCGGGCGCGCCCGAAGCGTGCGACGGGGAAGACGACGACTGCGACGGCGTGGTGGACGACGGCGCGCCCGGGACGGCCACCTGGTACGCCGACGCCGACGGCGACACCTACGGCGACGCCAGCACCACCACCGACGCGTGCAGCACGCCGGCCGGCTACGTCGCGGACGCCGACGACTGCGACGACGGCGACGCCACGATCAACCCCGCGGCCACCGAGGTGTGCGACGGCGTGGACGACGACTGCGACGGCACGGTCGACGACGGGGTGAAGCTCACCTGGTACCGCGACGCCGACCTCGACGGGTACGGCGTGTCGAGCCCCACGAGCGAAGCCTGCACCGAGCCCGCCGGGTATGCCGACAACGACGACGATTGCGACGACACCGACGCCAACGCCTACCCGGGCGGCCTGGAGACCAACGACGGCGTGGACAACGACTGCGACGGGACGGTCGACGAGGCGTGGTGGGTGGGCACCGGCGCGGACGGTGCGCTCACCGTGCCGGCCAGCTCCACGCTGACGTTGTCGGGGAGCTACCCGGTGACCGGAATCTCGAGCGCCGACATCACGGTGGACGGGACGCCCACGCTCGCGGCGGGGGACGAGGTGCTCGTCATCAACATGCACGGCTCCGACACCAAGTACACCCACGTCGGCAACTACGAGTTCCTCACGGTGGACAGCGTGTCCGGCAGCGTCGTCACGATGACCGCGGCGCCGAGTGTCACCTTCGGCGAGTCCAACAACAACAGCCTGGTCGGCCAGACCATCCAGATGGTGCGGGTGCCGCAGTACACCGACGTGACGCTCGGGGCCGACGCCGTCCTCACCACCGAAGCGTGGGACGGCGAAGTCGGCGGTGTCCTTGCGTTCCGCGCCACCGGCACGGTCAGCATCGCCAGCGGCGCCGCGATCGTGGTCGACGAGCTCGGCTACGCGGGCGGCGAAACCGGCACCGCCTACAACAACGACGCGTTCCAGGGCGAGAGCTACGCGGGCGACGGCGACGGCAACCTGCCCCCGGTCGCCGGCTGGTACGGCAACTACGCCGCGGGCTACTACCTGGCGAACTACGGCGGCGGCGGCGCGATGATCACCGGCGGCGGCGGCAACCACGCGGGCGGCGCCACCGATGGCGACTCGTGGTACCCCACGTACTACCCGGCGCCCGAGGCGGGCGGCACCTACGGCGACGTCGCGCTCGACCAGATGTTCCTCGGGTCGGGTGGCGCCGGTGTGTGGTACGGCGGCAGCTCTCCGGGCGCCGGCGGCGATGGCGCCGGCATCCTGTTCATCGGCGCGCAGGACCTGACCTCGGTCAGTGCAGCGTCGTTGACCGCCCTGGGCGGCTCGACCAGCGCCTGGTCCACGGGCACGTGGACCTACGGCGCCGGCGGCGGCGCCGGCGGGACGATCTGGGTGATCGCGGACACGCTGACGGTCACCACCGACGGCATCGACGCGGGCGGCGGCGACGGCGAGACCAGCCACGTCCGCGAGGGCGGCGACGGCGGCTACGGCCGCATCCGGCTCGATTTCAACGAGATCAACGGGTACGCCAGCACCGCGAGCGCCTCGACCACGCAGGCCAACGCGGCCTGCGAGCCGGACGCGGGAACAATCGGGACGCCGTAGGCAGGCTGGCGTCGCCGCGCCCCGGTGCGCTGCGGTGCCGGCGCCACCGCCACCAAAATCCGCTCGACGTTCGACGCCGCCACGCCCACCGACCGGAGCCGGTGCAGCAAGCTCCTCGCGGTTCGGCGTCCGACCTCCGTTGTACCAAACGTCGCCGCCGTGGTGCGGCTCGGTGACGCGGCGGGTGACGGGTCGGGGGGAATTGGCCGAGCGTAGCCCAGGTTCGCTTGCGAACCTGTGGTGGAGCGAGCGCCACTACACCCGGCCCGGCAGGACCCGGTGGTGACGTCGTTCTGCGTCCGCGGACGCCCCCGCCACCGTTTGCCCCGCCCCGAAGACGCCGACCCGCGCCCCGGGGCGCCGCGTCGTGCCCGGCGCCTACGGCTCGAAGCGGTACCCGGTGCCGCGCAACGTGAGGAAGTGCTTGGGCTCGTTCGGGTCTTCCTCGAGGAGCTTTCGCAGGCGCATCACGTAGTTGTCGACCGTGCGCTCGGTCGGGGAGCGGTCCATGCCCCAGGCGCTCTCGAGGATGTCGGCGCGCGAGAGCACCTCGCCGGGGTGGGCCACCAGGAGCACGAGCAGCGCCACCTCGGTCTCGGTCAGGACCACCCGCCCGTAGCCGGGGCGCGACGCCTCGCGGGTGTCGACCTGGACCGTCCACGCGCCCACCCGCAGCTCCTTGCCGTGGGCCGGCGCCGGGGGAGGCACCGGCGCGGCCGCGCTGCGACGCTCGAGGGCCTTGACCCGCGCCACCAGCTCGGCCCTCGCGAACGGCTTGGTGAGGGAGTCGTCGGCGCCGGCTTCGAGGCCCGCGACACGGCTCTGCACCTCGCCGCGTGCGGTCAGCATCAGGATCGGCGTGGACTGGCCCGCCGCGCGCACACGCCGGGCGATCTCCATGCCGTCGATGCCCGGGAGCATCAGGTCGAGAACCAGGACGTCGAACCGTTCGCTCAGCGCCGCGGCGAGGCCCGCCTCGCCGTCGCCGTGGTGGGTGACGGAGAAGCCGGCGTGCTCCAGGTTGAGCCGAACCATGTCGGCCACCAGGCGTTCGTCTTCGACCAGACAGACCTTGCTCATGCTTGTGCCTCATCGACCGGGAGGGTCAGCGTGAACGTAGCACCCCGACCCGGTCCCGCGCTGGCGGCGCGCAGCTCACCGCCCGCTTCGAGCGCAATCGAGCGCGCCAGGTACAGCCCGAGGCCGGTGCCCTGCGCCCGGCCGGCGTGGCCGCCGCGCTCCCACGGCTTGAAGATGCGCTCGGCATCGTCCGGGGCGAAGCCCGACCCGTGGTCCTGGACTTCCAGGCGCAGGCGCCCCGCGTCCGCCGCCACGCGCAGGTGGACGGGGCTCTGCGGCGCATACTTCGCGGCGTTGTCGAGCAGGTTGTCGAGCACCACGCGCAAGGCTTCGGCCGGCAGGCGCAGCGGCACCGCCGCACATTCGCCAAGGTCGACGTGGAGCACCTGGCTCGGGGGGCGTCGCGCGAGGATCGGCTCCAGCCACTCCCCCAACGTACGGCGTTCGGCCGGCGACTCGCCCGACAGGACCGCCTGGCGGACCAGCATGCCCTCCGCGAGCCGCTCCAGCCGGTCGCAACTCTCGAGGCCACGCGCGAGGTGCGGCCGCGCCGCCTCCCCGCTGAGCACGCCCGAATCGAGGCTCTCGAGCAGCGCCCGCAAGCCCGCGATCGGCGTCTTCAATTCGTGCGTGCTCGCGGCGAAGAGCACGCGGAGACGCTGGGCCTGACGATCCTCGACCACCATCGAACGCCAACCCAACCCGAGCAGCACCACCGTGGCCGCCATCAGCGCCAACGACTCGCCGGCGATCATCGTCTTTCGGCGTGCGAGCAGCCGACTTGCCTGGTCTTCCTCGCCGACCAGGAGCACCGAGTGTTGGTAGCTCTCGGTCACCAATCGGTGCAGGAGCACCGACCACCAACCGAAGAGGCCGACGAGGAAGGTGAGCGACAGGAGGAGCACGACCCGGGGGCGGAACCGCATGGCCGCCGCTATCATGGGCGGCGCCGGCGGCCCGTCCCGAAGCGCGCCGGGTCTCGACGGCGCCGCGCCGCCTTGACACCTGCTCAGCCATGCGGTTACCTGAACAGCCATGCAGATCGTGTCCCGCCGCTCCCCCCTCGCGCCGACTCCCGCGCGTCCGACACTTCCCGGCCTCCGCCGGGACGCGCGGCCGCCCCGCCGCGCTTCGGGACGGTCGCGGCGCGTCCCCCACCCCCCCGTAGTCCACTTCATCATTCTTTACGTTGACGCCTTCCGGACCCACGAATAGTTCGAGGGTTCGAAAGGTACCATGGGCGACGAAGTCTCCATCGACACGCTGACCACCCGGCTCATCGAGCTGATGAACGTGCTGCACTCGCGCATGGCCGGCGACGCGATGCAGATCCTGGCCGAGGCGAACATCACCCTGCCGCAGATGGTGTGCCTGCACCTGTTGCGCGAAGTAGGCGCCAGAAACCTCGGCGCCATCGGGCAGATCCTCAACCTCTCGCCGAGCGCCACCAGCCACCTGGTCGACCGCCTGGTCGAGAAGGGGTTGGTCACGCGCGTGGAGGATGTGGTGGACCGTCGCCAGAAGAACGTCGACATCACCGCCGCCGGGCTCGAGCTCACCGCCCGCCTGGCGGCCGAGCGCACCGAGCAGATCCGTCTCACCGTCAGCCAGATCGAGCCCGAGCTGCGCGATCGGCTCTCCCCGCTCATCGAACTCGTCACCACCCAGCTCCGCCGAGGAGGACCCCCCGGATGCCCGGCATCGTAGAGCTCCAGAACGTCACCAAGGACTACCCGCTCGGAAAACTGACCGTGCGGGCGCTGCACGACATCAACATCACCATCGACAGCGGCGAATTCACCGCGATCGCTGGGCCGTCGGGCAGCGGAAAGACCACGATCCTCAACATGATCGGCTGCATGGACGTGCCGACGCAGGGCACGGTCAGCATCGCCGGCACCCGCACCAACAACCTGGGCGACCACGCGCTGACCGACCTGCGCCTGAACCGCATCGGGTTCATCTTCCAGACCTTCAACCTGATCAACGTGCTCGACGTGTACCAGAACGTCGAGTTCCCGCTCCTGCTCCAGGGCACCCTCGGCGGCAAGGCGCGCAAGGAGCGGGTGCACCAGATGGTCGAGAAGGTCGGGCTCACCAAGCAGATGGGGCAGCGGCCCAACGAGCTCTCCGGCGGGCAGCGGCAGCGCGTC
>SXOM01000069.1 GCA_005776735.1 Pseudomonadota bacterium | reverse complement strand
GTCGAGCGGCCGGGCGTGCGCGCGGCGCAGCGCGGTGCGCGCCGGACCGGGCCCGACGAGCGGCCGGTCGCGGCGCACCGCCCAGAGCTCAGCCGTTGACGAACAACATCTCGCGGTACTTCGGCAAGCTCCAACGGTGGTCGGCGACGAGCTTCTCGGACGCGTCCGCCGCGCCGCGCAGCGCCGCGAGGGCGGGCACCACGCGGCTGCACAGGTAGTTCGCGACCTGGGCGATGGACCCGTCCGGCGTGCCGGACACCGCCGTGCGAAGGTCGGCGCGGGCGGCCAGGAGCGCATCGCCCGCCGCCTGCACCGCCGCGAGGCGCGCGTCGGCCAGCTTGCCCGCGACACCGGCGATGGCCTGGATCTCGGCGAGCACCGACGGGACCACGTAGGTGTCGACCAGCTCGCCGAGCACGTCGGCCTCGATGTCCACCTTCTTGTTGTACAGCTCCAGGCGCACGTCGTACCGGCTCTCGAGCTCCTCGGCCGACAACACGCGCGTGCGGCCGAAGAGGCTCTTGGCGGCGTCGGTGTGGAGGTAGCCGAGGGCGGCGGGCGTGTTGCGGGCGTGGGGGAGACCCCGCCGCTCGGCCTCGGCGACCCACTCCTGCGAGTACCCGTTGCCGTCGAACCGGACCGCGCTGGACTCGGTGAGGGCCCTGCGGACCGCCGTCATCACGTCGTCGCCCGCCTCGATCCACGCCACGAGCTCGTCGATGCCATCGGTGACCGCCGCGTTGAGGCACGCGGTGGGGAAGCTGATGCTCGCGGACGAACCGACCGCGCGGAACTCGAACTTGTTGCCCGTGAAGGCGAAGGGCGAGGTGCGGTTGCGGTCGGTGTTGTCCTTGGCGATGGCCGGGATGCGGCTGACCCCGAGCTCGATCATCGCCTGGCCGGCAGGCAGGTTGGCGACCGAGCCGGACACGATGCCGTCGACCATGCGGGTGAGGTAGTCGCCCAGGAAGACGGAGATGATCGCCGGCGGCGCTTCGTTGGCCCCGAGCCGGAAGTCGTTGCCGTGGCTCGCGATCGAGGCGCGGAGCACACCGGCGTGGCGGTGGACGCCGAGCAGCGTCGCGGCGAGGAACGCCATGAAGCGGAGGTTCTCCGAGGCGTTGTGGCCCGGGTCGAGCAGGTTGTCGCCCGTGCTCGTCTGCATCGACCAGTTGACGTGTTTGCCGGAGCCGTTGACCCCCGCGAAGGGCTTTTCGTGGAGCAACATCGCGAACCCGTGGCGGTCGGCGACCTTGCGGAGCGTCTGCATCACGAGCTGGTTGTGGTCGGCGGCGACGTTGGCCTCGGTGAAGATCGGCGCCAGCTCGAACTGGCCGGGCGCGACCTCGTTGTGCCGGGTCTTCGCCCACACGCCGAGCGCGTAGAGCTCGGCCTCCACCTCCTCCATGAAGGCGAGCACCCGCGGCGGGATGGAGCCGAAGTAGTGGTCCTCGAGGCTCTGGCCCTTGGGCGCCGCCGCGCCGAGCACCGAGCGGCCGGCCACGACGAGGTCGGGACGGAGCACGGCGTAGGCCTTGTCGATGACGAAGTACTCCTGCTCGGGACCCACCGTCGCGGTGACCCGCTGCACGGGCGCACCGAGGAGCGCACACAGGCGGGAGGCGCTCTTGCTCAACGACTCCATCGACCGCAACAGCGGCGCCTTCTCGTCGAGCGACTCGCCGTGGTAGCCGAGGAACGCGCTCGGGATCACCAGGGTGCGCCCCGACGGACCGTCCATCAGGAACATCGGCGAGGTCGGGTCCCACGCCGTGTAGCCGCGCGCTTCGAACGTGGAGCGCATGCCGCCCGACGGGAAGCTGGACGCGTCGGGTTCGCTCTGCAGGAGCATCGACCCGGTGAACTTCTCGACCGGACGCCCCGCGTGGTCGAACCACAAGAAGCTGTCGTGCTTCTCGGCGGTGCTGCCGGTCATCGGGTGGAACCAGTGGCAGAAGTGGGTGGCGCCGTTCTCGAGCGCCCACTCCTTCACCGCGTGGGCGATGGCGTCGGCCACCGGGCGCTCGAGGCGGGCACCGCGCTCGACCGTCTCCGTCCAGCGGGCGAAGATCTCGGGCGGGAGACGCTGCTTCATCCGTTCCACGTGGAACACCCGGCTGCCGAAGACCTGCGACACGCGCTGCGGGCGGCCGTCGGCGTCGAGCGCGCGGGGCAGGGCGCGCCCGGGACGGGAGGTGGCGGCGGTGAGCGCGAGGCGGCGGGCGGTCGAGTCGGACATCGGGTACTCTCCAGGGGGTCCGCCGGCCGGCTATCCGGCCTCACGCAAGAACCGACGAGGAATTTTCGCCACTCATGCGCTTCTGCATGACCATTCCAACAATGATGCTGCTCGCATGCGAAAGCGCATCGACCGACAGCGTGGACGGCTCGCCCGACGCCGCGCCCGACCCGTGGGACGGGGCGACGGCGCCGCTCGATCCGTTCCGAGAGCGCCTGGTGGTCTCGGTCGGCACCACCACCACCGCCCGACTCGCATCGATCTCGCGGGTGCCGGCGCTCGCGGCGTGGCCCCAACCGACCGGCGGCGCCGCGCTCCTCGACGCCCGCTACCGGCTGGGCGACGGTCCGGGTTGCCTCGACACCACCCTCTTTCCCGACGCGGTCGACGGCGTGGACCGCCAAGGGGCATGCCCCCCCGGCGAGGTCGAGCTCGACCGGACCCACCTCGCGCCCGCCGACGAGGTCCTGCAGGTGGTGGACGACCCCGACGGGCGGCGGGTTGCCGTCCTGCTCTCGGGCGGGCGCCTCGGTCTCGCCAACGCCGACCTGGACGCCGGGAACCCGTGGGATTGGCTGCGCCTGGACGTTTCGGGCGCCTTGGTGACCGACCTCGGCGAGGTGCCGACCGCGATCCTGCCCCTGGACGGGGGGTGGTGGGGCCTGGTCGACGCGTCGTTGGTCCGGTGGAACGCGGAGCGCGAGGTCGAAGTCACGCTGCCCCTCTCGGGGACCGGGCGCTTCCTGGCCGCCGGCGGGTCGACCGCGTGGGTGGCGACGGAGACCGGCGTGGAGAACCCGGAGGGCGTCGTGGTCGAGGTCGCCGACGCCCGTGGCCTCGCCGCCGACGGGGAAGGCGGCGTCTGGGTCGTGTCGGTGGTGGACAGCACCGTACGCCATGTCGATCACGACGGAAGCGTCGACGTCGAGGTCGCCGTAGGTCAGCTCCGGGGCGCGGTGGCTCCCGACCCGCGCACCGGGCGGGTGTACGTCGTGGTCGACGACGGCGTGGCGGTGCTCGACGGCGGCGTGGAGGCCGCGCGCTACACGATTCCCGGCGCCATCGACGTCGTGGTGAACGGCTCGTCCGAGATCGCCGTGCTCGACGACGCCGGGCGGGTGCACGTCCACCTCGACGAGACCTCGCTGCGAGGCCCGCCGCCGCTCTCCGCGTGGATCGCGGCCTTCCTCGAGAACCCGCGCGCCGAAGCGAGCGTGGTCGAGTGCGAAGGCAGTGAGGACTCGATGCAGGAGCGCGCGGGGCGCGCGAGTCGTAACCGTGCCTTCCTCGAGGATGTTCCGGCCGTGACCGCGCTCGCGGTCTCGCCCCCGGTCGCCCTCCACGGCAAGCGGTGCAAGGTCGACGAAGCCCTCGCCGCGGTCCTTGCCGGCCCGCGCCTGGAGCCGGGCGTCCTGTTCCACGATCCGCCGGATTGCGCCGACCAGGCCTGCCTGGATGCGGCGCTCGCCGAAGAGTTGGACGAGCTCGGGAGCCTGGTCGCCGAGCCCCGCTTCACCGCCGGAGCCGCCGGCTGGGAGACCGGCGGCGACTGGGTCGCCGGGCTCGTCGACGTGGGCCTGGTGCGCCACGCATTCCTGGGCCTCTCCGCGCTGCCCGAGATCGCGATGACCGACCCCCGGGCCAAGGACGCCCTGCCGTGGGAGGGCGAGCGGAGCGCGACCCCGTGGCGTACGTCGTCCGCCGCGGCGGCAGGCGACGACGACCCCGATGGCGCCTTGCTCCTGGTGCCGGGCAGCACCCTCGCGGTGTTCAACATGAGCGGCTGCGCGGGCGCGCTGCAGGCCGAGTGCCGGCTCATGGACCTCGGGGGGGGCGAGGTCGTCGACGACGTGGACCTCGCCGTGGCGGACATCCTCTTGCACCGGGCCGCCGCCCACCGCGGCGACGCCGGGCGCGACACCTGGTACTTCCACCTTCCGGCGCTCGAGGAGCACGACTACACCAGCGGGTGCGCGCAGGGCGAGGGCCGGATCTGGACGGGCGAAGCCTGCGAAGCGGCGCGGCTCCAGGCCTGGCTGTTGGACGTGCACGCGCGGCTGGTCGAGGCCGACGTGGTGCGGTGGGGCCGGCCGAGCGAAGCCCAGGCGTCCGGAGGCTGACCGCGGTCACGCGGCCACGGCCGCGGCGGCGGCGCGGCGCGCGCACGCATCGCCCCGGAGCGGCGCAGCC
>SXOM01000518.1 GCA_005776735.1 Pseudomonadota bacterium | reverse complement strand
GGGCGCTGCTCGTCGGGGGCGGCATCTGGCGCGCGCTCCGCCGGCGGCGCGACGCGCCCCGCTGAGGTCGACCAGGTCGTGCGCTGCGCGCCGGTTTCGGTTCGGCGAGCGGACGGTCGCGGCGCAGCGCCCCCAGGGCCGCCCGGTCAGGTCCGCCACTCCCGCGCGAGGGCGACTCCGGGCGCCGCGATGGAGCGCATCGTGGCGTGGTTGGTCGACGCCGGCGTGAGGCGCACGACGCGGTCGCGTAGCCACCGGAGCGCCGGGTTGCCCAGGCGGGCGACCATGCCGAAGCGGCGGGAGTTCTCCTTGATCGTGTGCACCCGGGCGTGGCGCGAGGCCGTGTACCGGCCGAAGCCGACGTCGAGGTCGTCCCCGACGCACATCGCGAGCGCGGCCGCGTCCTCCACCGCCATCCCGGCACCCTGTCCGAGGTTGGGCGTCATGCCGTGCGCGGCGTCGCCGAGGAGCCACACCCGGGGGGTGCCCCACTCGATGCCGGCCAGCTCGTTGAGATCGTGGTGGAGCAGGCCTTCGGGGCGGACCTGCGGCCACGCGGTGGCGGCGAGGCCGCCGAACGCGCCATAGCGGGCGGCGAACGCCTCCCACGACGGCGTCGGCGTGTCGGCGGCGCAGGGGAGGACGAGGAACAGGTAGGCGCGCCCGCCGGGCAGGGGCACGGTGCCGAACCGGGCGCCGTCGCGGCCCCACGCCTCGACCGCGGCCGTACCCTCGGGGGCGGGCACCACCGCCCGCCAGCACGTCTCCCCGCTGTAGCGGAGCGCGACGTCGTGCCCACAGAGCGCACGCACGCGGGAGCGGAGCCCGTCGGCGCCGACCACGAGGTCCCACCGGCCGGCGTCGCGCCCCGGGTCCGCGCCCTGGAAGCGGGCGAGGACCCCGTCGGCGCTCGAGGACAGGCCCGTCAGCTCGGTCCCGAGCCGGAGCTCGACCTCGGGAGGCAAACGCGCCGCCAACGCTTCGTGCAGCTCGCCCCGGTGGAAGGCGTACACCTGGCCCAGCTCGCCTTCCAGCGCGCCGAGGTCGATGCCGGTGAGCGTGGTGCCGGCTTCGTCGGCGGTGTCCATGCGAAGCAGGCGTTGGCCGACCGGGCGCACGTCGACCCCCAGCGCGTCGAGCACCGCCATGGCGTTGAACGAGAGGATGATGCCGGCGCCGACTGCCTCGAAGCGCGGGCTGCGCTCGACCAGGGTGACGCGGTGACCGCGCAACGCGAGCGCGCGCGCGGCCACCAGACCGCCGATGCCGGCGCCGACGACGAGGACTGAACGGGCCATGCCGAACGGCTTAGCCGGTCGCGACCGGCCGGGGGTGGACTACCAGGAGGTGTCCCAGCCGCCGCCGCCGGTGTCGTCGCCACCGTCGTCGTCGCCGTAGCTGGTGAGGAACCAGGTGAACTCGCCGGAGATGTCGGCTTCGTAGTTCCAGATGCCGGTCTCGTCGCAGTCGAAGGCCCAGAGGTCGTAGCAGTCGGCGGGGACGCCCGTGACCTCGAGGTAGTAGCCGGGGGGAAGCATGTAGTCGCCCAGCAGATCGTCGGACTGGGAGCCGTCGCACCCGTCGGCGTAGATCCAGCACACGTTGTAGTCGCTGTCGTTGACCACGTAGAGCGTGCTGTCGCCGCCGTCGCCCTTGTCGACGGTGCCCTGCGAGGTCTTCCCGTCGGTCTGGCGGCCGTCCTGGCCGTTGCCGGAGCCGGCGTCGCCGCTGTTCTTGTCCTTGGCGGGCTCGGCGGCCTTGTCGGCGGGGGTGTTGAAGATGCCGCAGGCGGCGAGGAGGGTCAGGAGGGGGAGAGACAGAAGCGAACGCACGAAGTACCTCTTTTCAGGGTCGCGGCGTCTATGAAGACGATTCTCAAAAGTCAACGGGGTGGGTGCGAAATATTTTTCGGCCCGTCGAACCTACTGCGCCCGCACGTCGAGCCAGCTCGTGGTGTCGCAAGTGTACTCGCCGTTCGGCGCGGTGATGAGGTCGATGGCGCCCGGCTCGACGTCGAGGTCGAAGGCCGTCGGGGGATCGTAGGTCTGCCGGAGGTTGCTCACCCACAGCCGCGCGTCGCCCTGCCAGATCTCGAAGGTGGCGCCGTCGCCGCAGCGCTGCACCCAGTCGTGCAGGCCCGCTGCGCCCACCAGGCGCGTGGTGCCCGCGGGGAGGGTGAGCGTGATGCGGCTCGGCGCATGGGCGAAGGCGCCGGTGCAGAAATGTTCGCCTCCCACCACGAGTCCGGGGCCCCACGACTGCGTGCCGTCGAGGTCGAGGTTGCCCCACCCGACCGTCCCGGTGGGGGAGAGGTCGGCCAGCGCGGTCGACGCGGCGCCGAGGTCCGCGCAGGTGGAGACTTCGTGTCCCGCGAGCCGATCGGCGCGCTGGCGGACGAACAACCGCGCGTCGGCCACGCGCTGCTCGAACCGGTCGCCGCCGTACCCGAGGACGTCGTCCGCGACGGCCGCCTCGATGAGCGCAGCGCTGGCGACGATGTCCGCGTCGACGCGGTCGGGGTCGAACGGGCCGGCGAGCACCTCGTCGACGACCGCCTGGACGTCGAGCCCCATCGCGAGGTGTCGGAGGAGCACCGGGTCGGTGTAGGGCGCGCCGGTGACCGGGTTGACCGACCACGGGGACATCACCCACGGCGCGGTCGGATCCACCAGGAAGGCGTTGGCGAAGGCGTAGGGGTAGCCGAGGTCGGCGTCGGTGTCCCAGGGGATCTGGACCAGGCGCCCGTCGTGGACGTACAGGTAGTAGTTGTTGCCGTCGCCGGAGAAGGTGTCGATGCCGCCCATCACCGAGCGCGCGATGCCGACCCGCTGGAACTGGTCGAGGTCGACCACGGCGCGCACCTCGGCGTCGTCGCCGATCGCGAGCGCTTCGGCGGCGGCGAGGAGCTCGGTGCCGTCGCCCACGACCGAGGTCTGGTTGTCGAACCACAGGAGCGGATCGGCGTAGCCGACGGGGAGCGGGTTGAGGCCTTGCGAATAGTAGCCGCTGACCATGCCGTAGAGCGGCCCGTCGGCCTCGCCGAACCACCGCTCCAGGAACCGATCGTCGATCGGCTCCATGACCACGAAGAAGCCTGCGTAGTCGCCGTTGACCCACAGCTCGGCCCACCCGGTGCGCGCGGCGGGGACGTCGTACCCCCGCAGCGCTGCGGTCACGATGCGCTCGTTGAGGAAGCCGAAGTCCTGCGAGCTGTTGTCGAGCTTGAGCTGCTCCAGGCCCCGCCAGTCCTGCCCGGGCACGACGCGGTCGAAGCTCAGCTTCAGCGGGGGTTTGCCCGCGATCTTGCTCCCCGCGCCGAACGCGCGGATGCCGATGGTGCCGACGGCCTCGGTGGCCGCGTCCGCGCCGGAGACCCAGGTGGCGTCGGCCTCCCACCACGTCTCGGCCCAGGGGTTGTCGCGCACGTCGAGCCACGCCGCGGGGGCCATCTGGAGCTCGAAGCGGTGGATGTGGTCGACGTCGAACACCGCGTCGGACGGGTCGGCGTCGTCGACGTCGTCGCCCGGGAGGGGCTTGGGCGCCGCCGGGTCGGCGGGCGGCACATCCAGGGGGATGTCGGCCGCGACGCAGGCGAAGAACCAGGCGAGCATCGGGCCAGTGTAGCGCGGGAGCGGGGCGCGGTGGGGGCCGTCTACTCTTCGAGCCGCGCGCGCACCCAGGCGAGGCTCGGGTCGGTCGCCAGCTCCGGCGTGGCCAGGAAGCCGAACGCGGTCGTGGTGTGCGTGCCGCCCTCGACGAGGGTGAGCTCGACCTCCACCCCGCCGGCGCGCAGGCCGGCGACGAGGTCCTGCGTCATCCACGGCAGCACCGTCGTGTCGTCGGTGCCTTGCCACACGGCGATCGCCGCGGTCTGCTCCCCTTCGGCCAGCCACGGCTCGATCCGATTGTCGCTGAAGCGGTCGCCCAGCGCTGGCCACGCCCCCCAGTCCCCCGACGCCCACGCTTCGCGGAACGGCGCGGTGAACACGTCGGCCGGGCGCACCGGAAACCCGTCTGACAACAACGGCTCGGCCCCGAAGTCGGGCGACCAGTAGCACCGCGTCGTGAGGTGGGCGTCGACCGTGGGCGCCAACGTATCAGCCCACACCCCCGCGTCGTCGGTGCCGGTCGCCTCGGCGTACGACCACGCGAGGAGCGCGTGCATCACGAGGTGTCCGCCCGCGATGTCGATGTACGGTGCCCAGTGTTCGTGCCACCCCGACGCCGGACCCGACGCGGCGAAGGCGCGCACGTCGAGCTCGGGCGCATAGCGACTGTGCCAGGTCGCCGCCGCCAGCGCGGCGTGGCCGCCCTGGCTCAGCCCGACCACCGCCGAACGCCCGTTGTCGGGGACCGCCCGCCACCGTGCCACCTGTGCGGCCGCGCGGATCGCGTCGAGGACACTCGTCGCCTCGGCGCGCGCGTCGAGGTACCGGTGGTAGCCGGGCGAGCCGAGGCCCGGGTAGTCGGGCGCAACACCGATCGCCCCGCGCGCCCCGAACAGGCCGGCGAGGCCACTGCCCGACACCGTCCCGCTCAGGCGACACACGTCGTCGAGCCCGACGGTTCCGTGCGCGTTGACCACGACCGGAAACCCCGACGGCGGCGCGTCGCCCACCAGGTCGAGGGGGAGCGTGACCGTGCCCGTGGTCGGCCCCGACTCGGTCAAGTACTCGACGACCAGCACCTCGTACCCGTTCTCGAGCGTGACCGCGGCGTCGACGTAGGGGCGCAGGTCCTCGCGGGTCCAACTCCCGAGGCTCCGCGCCGAGCGGAGGCACCCGGCCGCTGCGCACGCAGGGTCGGGCGCGGGGTCGCCGCCGCTGTCGGCCGAGTCGGCGCTGTCTGCCGAGTCGCCGATCGGCGCGCCCGTGTCGGGGTCGGAAGCGCACGCGACGAGCCAGGCGAGCATCGCCGTCCGGTAACGCGGCGGCCAGCCCCGACGGGCGGGGGGGGGACACCGGGCTGCTGGCGCCCTGACCGCGCCGCGGCGCCGTCGGGACCCCGCCCGGCGTGGGGACGGGCACGAGGCGCCGCCCCTACGGATCTACGTCGTCGCCTGCTGCGCCCTGCCGACCCCGTCGACCAGGCCCCGCGCCGCGAGGCCCTCGACGACCCCGCGCACGTAGCGGACGAGCGTGGGTTGGTGCTCGGGCGCGACCTGCAGCTCGGCCTGGAGGCGGTTGGTCAGGGCCGCCACGTCGTGCTGCCCGTCGAGCCAGGCGAACAGCGGCGCCATGCTGGGGGGCACGAACAGGCGGCGGACGAGCTGGTCGCCCGCGTGGGCCGACGGCGTGCGCACCTCGACGCGGAGGGCGGGGATGACGCGGCCGGCACCATCGAGCGGAACCGCGCTGGGGCGGAGCTCCACCGGGCCGCGCAAGCGCGGTCGGTCGGTTTTTGACACCCGGGGCGGGCTCGGTGGGGGCGCGCCCGTGGGGTCGACCAGGCGCGTGAACGCCTCGGCGAAGAACGGCTCGCCGAACATCCCGTTGGGCTCGCGGAACACCGCCTTGCGGCCCGCGAAGCCCGAAGCGAACGCCGCGAACGCGTGGCGGTCGGTCGCCTGTGACGGAAAGCCGTTGTCGGCCACCAGAGCCCGCGCCTGCGCCCACCACGCGTCGGGTCGCTCGTTGAATCGGTAGAAGAACCAGGTGAGGTCACGGAAGGCCCGCAGGGTCTCGGACGCGTGATCGGCGTAGCCCCCGAGCACCGTCGCTTCGTCCAGTCCGGGCGTGCCGTCGAGGAGCGTCCGGAGGCTGTAGGCGAGGTGCCGTGCGCCCGTCTGTGCAAGAAAACACCCGACGGAGAGGATGGGGTCGACGAAGCCGGCCGCGTCGCCCACGCGGACGAGCCCGGGCTGGGTGATGGTCGTCGAGAGGTAGCTGTAGTCGCGGATCACGTGGACCAGCGGCGCATCGGGGGCGTAGGGCACCAGCTCGGCCCCCGCGAGCAGGCGGGTCAGCTCGGGGCAGCTCGCGATGGCGGCCTGGAACAGCGCCTCGGGGGCGAGCTTCGGTCGATCGTCGGCGCGGGTGACCACCCCGACGCTCAACAGATCGTCGCGGATGGGGAAGTACCACGACCAACCGAACGGGTGCGCCACGATGAACGCCCGCGACCGGTCGGGGGTACCATTCAGCGCGTCTTCGAAGCCGAAGCCCCGGTAGTACCCCCAGTAGGCGACGTTGCGCAGGTGCGGGTCGAGCACCCGGTCCGCCGCGCTGCCCTCCAGGCCCGCCTGCCCGGTGGCATCGACGACGAAGCGGGCCCGGGTGACCGTACCCTGGGTGTCGACAACGCCGACCACCCGGTCGCCTTCGCGCACCAGCTCGCGCGCGCTGGCCCGCACGAGCTCCGCGCCGGCGGCGACGGCCGTGTCGAGCAGGATGCGGTCGTACTCGGCGCGGTCGACGTGCCAGGTGTAGGCGGTCTGGACGTTGGTGACCTTGTCCTGCGGCGCGCGCAGCTCGTCCATCGTCGCGAAGACGAGGTTCCACGGCCGGTCGTCGGCTCCCCAACGGAAGGTGGCGCCGAACTTCTTCACGAACCCCGCGGCCGCGACCGCGTCGTAGGCGCCCTGCTCGGCGAGGACGAGGTTGATCTCCGCCACCATGGTCTCGCCGACGTGGAAGCGCGGGAACGTGTCGCGCTCGAGGATGCGGATCCGCGTGGTCGGGCGGTGGCGCAGGAGGATCGAGGCGAGCGTGGAGCCGGCCGGACCACCGCCGAGGATGAGGACGTCGATCGGGGGCTGGTTCACGCGCGGGCCTCGAGCCGGTAATACACCGTTGTCGCCGGCCCGCCATCCTGAGCTTGCAGGAATGAGAGGTAGGTCGGGCACAAGCGCAGACCGAGGCGCCACGCCCGCCGGTACAGGTCGGCGGCGGCTTCGGCGAGCGGGAGGGGGGCCAGGTGCGCGAGCCGCTCCGGCGCGCGGTCGAGCTTGAGGTGCACGGTGAGGTCGACCGCCGACGTCCCGCGGAGACGGCACGAGACGACCGCCGGGGCGGGCGCGCTGCCGAGCTCGGGTGGCCAGGACGCGGCCTGGGCCGCGAGTGCGTCGGCGCCGAGCTCGCGGAGGTGGAGCGCCGCAGCGCGGGCGTCGGGATGTTCGAAGTACGCCTTGAGCGCGGGCGGCGCGTCGAGGTCGACGGCGACGAACGCACCGGCTCGCCCCCCGGCGGCGCGCCGAAGCGCCGCTGCGGCGCGCAGGACCGCCTCGGCCGAATCGGCGCCCACCGCGGCCAACCGGTCGAGCACCCCGGCCGGGTCGTGCGGGTACACGTAGAGCTTGCTGCGTGCGCCGTCGGCGCCCACCTGGGCGCCGCGCGCGCCGTCGAGCAGCTCCCCCACGCCCAGGGGCAGCGGCACCGATGCGGCGAGGTGGTCGAGTACGGCGGCCTCGCCCACCCGATCGAGGGCGACGTTGTACGCCCAACGGGCGCGCTGCACGACGCCGCCACGGAGGCGGACACTCCCCTCGAGCGCCCCGAGCGGTCCAGGCGCCACCGGACCGGCGTGCGGCGGGCGGCCGGGGAGCGCAGCGAGGCGCGCTGCGAGCGCAGCGGGGGCGGCCACGCCGAGCACGCCGAGCCAGGCGGTCAGCGGGTCCAGAGGGGGTGGCTCCTCGCGAAGAGTGCGTCGGGATCGAGCTCGGCGGCGAGCGCACGCCACGCGGCGCGGGTGGGCGCCATCTGGTCGAGCATCGCGGCGGGCCAGGTGCGCCCGAGGCGGTACGGCACCACGGGCAGCGCCGCGAACCGTTCGAACCACGGGGCGGCCTCGGCGTCGGACCAGGCGCACGAAGCGTGGGGGAGGGTCGCGTGGACGCCGAGGTTCACGAAGTCCGGCGCGAGGTACAGGGCGAGGCGGGTCTCGGGCACGCCCGCGCCGAGCTGCGCGGTCACGAGCTGCTGTGCGAGCGCCAGCACCGGCGGCAGGGTGTCCCACGCGGTGTTCACGTCCAGGCCGGCGATTCGGGCGCGGGCGCGGAACGCATCGAGGCCGCCCGCCTCCTGCGTCCACCGGGCGGCGTGGTCGGGGTCCTTGCCGGCGCGCGCGGCGCCGCTCTCGGCGCGCATCGACACCCCCCAGACCCCGGCGGCGCCGAGGCGCCGCGTGAGCTCCAGCGCACGCTCGGCGGCTTCGCGGGCGGAGAAGCTCGACACCACCGCGACGTCGAGTGCCCAGCCTTCGGCGCCGGGGAGGGGGCGCAAGAGGCGGAAGGTGTCCCAGGCGCCGGCGGTGCCGCGGGCCAGGGCCAGGACCGCGGCCAGGGCGGCTTCGGACACCCGTGCGGCGAGGTGCACCCGCCACGGGGGCGGCCGGTGCAACAACGCGAGCCGCGTGATCAGGCCGAGCCCGCCGTCGGCCCCGAGGAACAGGCCGGTGAGGTCGGGGAACCCTTCGCGCCAGAAGGGAGCGACCCCCGTGCGCGCGCCGGCGCCGGTGACGAGCACCTCGCCGGTGCCGGTGACCACCTCGACACCGCCGAGCATGGTGCCCGTGCTCGCAAGTCCCATCCCGAGCCCCGACGTGCACGCGCCGGCCACCAGCGCCCCGAGCGTGGTGTCCCCGAACGCGTCGGGGTGCAGCGGGAGGTGACTCCCGCGCGCCCGGAGCGCCGCGTCGAGCGGTCGGACCGCCCAGCCGGCCCCGGCGAACCAGGCACCATCGACCCGATCGAGCCCCGCCGGGAGCTCGACCACGACGGCGCCCTCGAGGTCGAGCGGCCGCCAGTACGCGCTCGCCCGGCCCGCGGCTGCGACCGGGGTGCGGTGGGCGCGGCACAGGCGCACCACGGCCTGCGCCCCGGCGGTGTCGGCCACGCGCACCCGCAGCGCCGGGCGGCCGACGGGGTGCCCGCTGATGTCGGTGGTGGGCGCGCCCTCCACGACCGCGCCTTCGCCCAGCGCGGCGACGAGGGCGGCGTGCAGCGCGGGACGGGCCACGGTCAGAGCCTATCTCGGGCTACCTTGGTCGGACCTGGGAGGCTCCTGTGTTCTTCGCCCTCGCGCTCGCCTGCTTCACCGACACCGGCACCACCCAATACTGGTCCACGTGCGGCGATCCGGCGTGCCACGACTCGGGCTGGGTCGACAAGGGGCTCGACGCGTGCACCGACGAGGCGGCCGGGCAGGCCTGCTCGGCGGAGGGCGCGGAGTGTGACCCCCACGACCCGTGCAACTCGACGCTCTTGTGCAGCTTCGCCGACCCGGCGACGGAGTGCCCCATCTCGCGCCGCGACGCCAAGCGCGAGATCCGCTACCTCGACGCCGCCGAGGTCGCTGCGCTCCGGCAGGAGCTGCTCGACACGCGCCTCGCGGCCTGGCGCTACGAAGCGCCGCGCGACGACGGGCGCGTGCACTACGGCTTCATCATCGACGACGACCCGGCGTCCCCGGCGGTCGACGCCGAGCGCGGCGTGGTGGACCTCTACACGTGGACGACGATGAACGCCGCCGCCGTGCAGGCGCAGGAGGCGCGGATCGCCGCCCTCGAAGCAGAGCTGGTCGCGATCCGCGCCGAGCTCGCGGCGGCGCGCGTCACTCCTGCACGATGAGCGCCGGAAGGGGCGCGGTCCACCCGTCGCCGCCGACGTCGACGTAGATGGCGCTCGTCGCCGCCCAGGCGGCGCGGCCCGGCCAGATCGCGGTCAGCGGCGCGGAGCTCGAAGCGACGACGACGTAGCTCCCATCGGTGTCGGCGGGCAGCTCGAACGAGGTGGTGCACCACTCGGGGGCGGTGCCGGTGCAGGTGCGGGCCTCGATCGCGACTCCGTCGCGCCACAGCGTGAGGTCGGTGACGGGGATCCACGTCGGCGCGAGCACCCGGACGTCGAGCCGGCCCGGCGCGACCTCGCGACCGGGCGCCCAGGTCCCGTCGAGCGTGGCCTCGATGTACGGGCCGGACGAAGCCACCGTGGCGCGGGCGGCCATCGCGCCCCGGAGCGCGGTGGAGTCGAACTCGGCGAGGCTGCCGCCGGTGTGCAGGAACGTGACGTTGAACCCGGGGTCGCCGCCGGTCCACGAGTGGCTGTCGCTCACCGACACCGGGGTGATGCGCTTCCCACGGGCGCTCAGGTCCAGGTAGTACGGGAAATAGTCGGCGTAGTGCCCGGCGTTGATGAGCTCCATCGCGTCGAAGTCTTCGCTCCAGTGGTCGGCGTCTTCGATGAGGCCCGCGGCGGGGTTGTAGTTGGCCGCGGAGAACAGCCCGCTCCCGCTGATGGGGTGGTTGGCCTGGATGACGACGTCCGGTCCGAGCTGGCGCCGGATGAACGCGAAGAGCTCCGGGGTGGTGCGGATCTCCTGCCACCAGCGGGGCGCGCCGCCGTTGGCCGCGCCGGTCTGGGTGGCCGGGTAGGCGTTGAAGTGGCCGGCCACCACCGGGCTCACCTCGTCGGCGACGACGCTCTGCAGGCGGTCGCCGAGGCCGAGGGTGGTCACGATCGGCCGGTAGTCGACGACGTGATCGTGGTCGGTGCCGACGTGGATGTCGACGCCGGTGGCCGCCATCACGAGGATCCGGTCGGCCATCGGGATGCTCCCGTCGGCCGACGGGGACGCGTGGCTGTGCGGATCGAAGGTGTGGATGCCGTCCAGCGTGTACGCGGCGGCGAGGCTCGCCGCGACGGCCGTGGTGGCCGCGCTGGAGACCTCCACGTCCTCGGTGTAGACCTCGTAGCGGACGCCGCGGTGGACGGTGACGCGGTAGCTCCCCGGCTCCAAGGGCAGCTCCATCGCGCCGTCGTTGACGAACGCCAGGGCTGCGTGGCCGCCCGGTCGCCCGGGCACCAGGCGTTCGTCGACCGCCGCCTCGCCGTCGAGGCGGTCCACGATCACCGCGGCAGCGCCGCCGTCGGCGATGGTCACCGCGAGCGTGCCCGGGGGGGTGAGCTCCGCGCTGCCGGCGCTCGCCACCCCGTAGCCCTCGGCGAACGCGATGGGGAGCGCGCCGACGGCCAGGCTCGCGAGCGCGCCGTCGGCGCTCCGGTCGTAGGCGCCGACGTGGCCGTGGCCGGGCGGCAGGTCGGGGAACAGGCTGCGCCCGCGCCCGCTGACCACCACGCTGGCGCCGCCCTCGGCGCGGACGTCGTACGCACCGGCGCTGTCGGTGACGCCCATGGAGACCGGCCGGCCCGCGTCGTCGAGCACGTGCACCCGCGCACCCGCGAGCGGGGCCCCCGCCGCGGTGACCGTGCCGGAGAACCCGGCCCCAGTGATGCCCTCGCGGTCGAGCCGCTCGGCCTCGAGGGTCGCGAGGTCGGGCGCGACCCCGAACCGGGTGGTCCACGACCGGGTCTCGCCCGGCGCGACGGTCGCGCTCTCTTCGAAGCCGCTGATGCCCGCGGCCAACGCCGAGACGAGGTCGCCCACCGAGCTCGGCGTGAGCGCGCCCTCGGCGGGGAGGACCGCGAGAACGCCCTCGTTCTGTTGGCCGACCACCGCCTCGATCACGATGGCGTCGCCGTCGGCGTCTTCGAAGCCCACCCGCGGGTGCCACAACGCCGCCACCTCCTGCGCGTAGATGCCGAAGATGCCGATGGCGGCGATGAACTCGCGGGCGTCGCGGTTCTCGACGGTGGTCGTGATCTCCACGTGCCACGCGCCCGGCCGGAGCACGTACTCCGTGGTCATCCACAGGTCGTAGTCGGGCACCGCGTCGGGGCTCTCGACCGCGCCGGTGATGAGCCGCATCGGCGCCGCGGGACCCTGCACGCGGACGCGGGCCACGCCGGCGCTCCCGTCCTCGACGACCTCGACCGACGTGGCGTCGCACATGCGGGCGAAGCTCGACATCGGGACCAGCTCGTCGAGCATGTCGCGGCCGGGCTGGCCGTCGGGCCGCACCACGTCGGCGTCGATGAGCGCTCCGCCGTAGTCGCCGTAGTAGCTGGAGTCGCCCACCGCCTCGATCACGAAGCGGACGCGGTCGTTGTAGAGCTTGACGTCGCCCGGAGCCCCCTCGGACGAGATGCCGCCGAAGAGCGCGCGGGGGTCGGTGACCACGCCGGCCCGGACCTGGTCCGCGTCGAGCGCCTCGGCGAGGTCGGGCGCCGACTCGGTGGGCGCGGTGTCGGACCCGGCGCCGGTCGTGCACCCGGCGAGCATCAGGAGGAGGGAACGGTGGTGCATCCCTGGGTGCTAACCCCGCGCTCCCGGATACACTCGCCCGCCTCCGTGGTGCCCGGTGCGACTGCTCTGCCTCCTCACCTTCGCTTGCGCCACCACGGACGGTACGGGCGGGCCCGACGACAGCGCCGACTCAGGGGAAACCGGCGATTCTGGCGTGAACACGCCGCCGGTGGTGCAGATGTTGCTCCCCGCGGCGGGCGGCACGTTCGCGGTCGGCGAGGCGATCCCCTTCGAAGCGCAGCTCAGCGACGCCGAGGACGACCCCGCGAAGCTCGACGTCACGTGGACCGGGGCCGACGGGACGGCGTACACGATCGACAACACACCGGTGCCCGCAGGCCACCTCGAGGGGTCGCTCGTGCTCGACACGGCCGGGGAGTACACCCTCACCCTCGCCGCCACCGACCCGGCGGGAAACGTCGGTACGGCCTCGGTCTCGTTCACCGTCTTCGTGCCTGACGCGCTGCCGGAGTGTGTCATCCTCAACCCGGCCGAGGGCGACCTCTTGGCGGAGCGCGAGAACGTGATCCTCGCCGGCGAGGTCGAGGACGCGGAGACGGCGGCCGCCGACCTGTTGGTGGAGTGGCGCAGCGATCAGGACGGCGTCCTCGGCGAGAGCATCGCGGTGGGCGAGGGCACCGTGAGCCTGCTCGTCGACGACCTTTCGGTCGGCGAGCACCTGCTCTCGTTGGTGGTCACCGACGCTGCGGGTGGCGTTTGCGAGGACGTCATCGCCATCCGGGTCAACGGCACCCCCGACGTGGAGATTGACGAGCCCCGCAAGGGCGACACCTTCGATCAGGGCGCCACCATCGTGTTCACCGGCACGGTCTCGGACGACCGCGAAGCGCCGGACGACCTCGACGTGGTCTGGTACGACGAGACCGACGACGTGAGCCTGTGTCGCGAGCCCGCCGACGCCGCGGGCGCCACCACCTGCAGCTACGGCGACCTGAGCGTCGGGGAGCACAAGGTGTGGCTCGGCGCCGAAGACGGCGACCGGGTGACCGGCTGGGACTCGGTCACGATCACGGTGAACGAAGTGCCGCCGGACGCCCCTTGAGCCCTCCGCGTGCGCCCTACGTGGGCGATCCAGGCACCTTCGAGGTCATCGTCCACGACCTGGTGCTCGACGGCGCGGCGCAGGTGCTCACCATCGACGACGATCACCTCGTGGTGAACGGCGCCAATGGGGTCATCGTCGTGGCCCGGCTGCGGGTGGCGGGCGAAGCGGCGCTGGCCGCGCTGGTGGACCGCCTCAAGGCGGCGGGCGCGGTCGTGGTGGTGGCCGGGGGCACCCCCGGGGAAGGGGCGGCGGCGTTGGCCGAGGTCGGGTGGGCCGGGGCGCCGTGGGTGCAGGCGCTCCACGTGGCCGACGACGGCTCGGTCGGGCCCGCGTCCGGCGACGGCCGGGCCGGGGCGGTCTTCGGGTGGCTGACCGGGCGCGCGCCGCAGGACGTCGACTGGCCGCGGTTCTGGGCGACCCTCGGCACCCAACGTGCGCTCGCCGACCATTCGGCGCGGTTGATCCAGGAACGCCTCCAGGCGCGCACGCCTTGGGTCAGCCGCAGCCTGATCGGGGTCATGGCGCTCAT
>SXOM01000517.1 GCA_005776735.1 Pseudomonadota bacterium | reverse complement strand
TGCTGGTGGGTGCCGACTGCGGATGGGCCCGCCCATGGGGATACCTTCCATTCGGCTGGTGCCGGGAGAGTCGGCAGAGCCTGCGTCGCGCCGATGCGGGGGCTCGGCGCGGCGTCCGACACCGAGGTCGACGTGCGCATCGTGGCGGCCACCGCCTCGTCGTTGACGCCGCCGCGGTTCCGCGAGGACCTCTACTACCGCCTGGCGGTGGTTCCGCTGCAGATCCCGCCGCTCCGCGAACGCCCCGACGACATCCCGCTCCTGGTCGATCATCTGCTCAACGCGCTCTGTGCGCGGATGCGCCTGCCGCGACCGCGGGTGACCGACGAAGCGATGCGGCTGCTGCTCGCGCACCGATGGCCGGGGAACGTCCGGCAACTGGAGAACACGCTGGAGCGTGCGCTCCTGGTCTCCGACACCGATGTGTTGGAGGTCTCCGCGCTGCCGGCCGAGCTGCGGGCGGTGGCGCCGGCGGTGGTGAGCCCCGACTCGTTGTCCATCCCCGCGCGCACGGCGGCGCTGGAGCGCGAGCTCATCGCCGAGGCGCTCCGGCGGCACGACGGGAACAAGTCCGCGGCGGCCCGCACGCTGGAGATCTCCTACAAGGCGCTCTTGTACAAGGTCCGGGACTTCGGCCTGGAGGGCGCGTGATCTTCGCGCTGTGGTTCGGGTGCGCCGACCCCGTCGAGAAGGGGGACGAGGCCCTGGCGCGCGACGACCTGCTCACCGCGGAGACGCAGTTCCGGGCCGCGCTGGACGCCGACCCCGAAGACCCGCGGGCGCTCTACGGGCTCGGCTGGACCTTCCACCAGGCGGGGGAGGAGGCCGCTGCGCGCGAGACCTTCCGCCAGCTCGCCCGCCGACATCCGGACGACCCCGCGGGCCACCGCGGCCTCGGCAGCGTGCTCGCGGCCGAGGGCAACCCGGCCGGCGCGCGCGTCGAGCTGGAGAAGGCGCTCGCCCTCGCGCCCGACGACGTCCGAGCCCACCAGACCCTCGCGCTCCTGGAGCTGTCCGCCGGCGACGCGGCTGCGGCGTTGGTGCGCGTCGACGGGGTGATCGCGCGGGGTGCGGAGGGCAGCGAGCTGCACCAGGCGCGCGCCGCCGCCCTGGTCCGACTCGGGCGCACCGACGAGGCCATGGCGGCCGCCGCCGTCGCACTCGAGCGGGCCGACGGTGCGCGCGCCCGCGCGGGGGCTCGCCTGGCGTGGGTGGAGGCGATGCTCGTGCACGCCGACGATCGCGTGGACGACGAAGCGTGCGCCACCACCGCGCCGCCGGTGCGGGAGTGGCACGATGCCGCCGATCGGGTGCTCGACGAGGTCGAGGCGGGCGGCGCCCTTTCCAAGGCGGCCCTCGACCTGCGTCGCCAGGTGCGGCGCCGCCGCGCCTGGGTCGACGACCACTGCCCCGGGGGTGGGTAGTGAGTTCCCAATTGGGAAAAGAATTCCCACGCGAGCCTGCCGGCTCACGCTCGAAGTTGTGGATCGTCGCAGGCACGTTTTTTGCTGCTCGTCGGGCCGGGCACACGCTCGTCGAGATCGCGGTCGCTCTCTCGGTCGTGGCCATCCTGGTCGGAATCGGCTGGGGTCTTCTGCAGAGTCGCCTCTCCACCTTCCGGATGTTTCGCGTCGCCCGCATGCTCCACGCCGACCTCGTCACCGCCCGCGCCCTGGCCCTCGATACGAATCGGGAGGTGCGGGTGCGCTTTGTGTCCGCCGACTCGGCGCTGGATCCGGAAGACCAGCAGCACGGCGCGTGGGACGTGCAGGTGGGCAACCGCGGCTCGGGTAGCACCCAGTGGGATACGCTCCCGGTCGATGTCGACGGCGTGGTGGACGTGAGCCAGGGCGAACGCAGCCTCGAGGAGGGCGGGGCCGACGAGTCCCCCGCCATCAGCCTCGCCCAGTGGCCGAGCCTCGAGGACGACGCGGTGGTCTTCACCCCGCGGGGATGGTTGGGCAACCGCGCGGGCGACCTCGTCGACGGCGAGGTGGTGCTCGAGGTGGTCAACAAGCGCGCCCTGGCCGACGGCCGGGACGAGCGGGTGCGGGTCACCGTGGTGCGCAGCGGCCTCGTGGGCATGCAGGCGGTGGCGCCATGAGGCGGTGGTCGTCGCGCGCCGGCTTCACCCTGGTCGAGGTCATGGTGGCCTCCGCCATCCTCGGCGCCGCGCTCATCGTGATGTTCGGCTTCCACAGCCAGGCGGTGCGGTCGAACATGAACGCGCGCCGCCTGACCGATTGCACCTACCTGGCGCAGACCCAGATGGAGAGGCTCCTGGCCCAGGACTGGACCAAGGACAACCGGCCGACCGACCTCACCAACGGCAACGTCGACGACACGACGATGAGCAGCGACGCCTGGAGCGAGCTCACCTGGCCGCTCCCGGATCCGGTCAACGCCGCCTTCGAGACCACCGACGCCCTGGGCCCGCCGCTGTACACCTTGTCCTGGGACGTCGAGGACATGGACGTCGACGGCACCTGGACGCGCGTCCGTGTCCGCTGCACCTACGAAGACGCCGCGTTCAGCACCCGGCACGGCACCACCATCGCCTCGTTCCGGTTCCGGGACTCCTGATGAAGCGCGCCTTCACCCTCATCGAGCTCCTCATCGCCATCGCGATCGGCACGTTCGTGGTCGGGGCGCTGTACGCGCTCTTCTCCATCCAGCTCAAGCAGTTCATCTTCCAGGACCTCCAGATGGAGATGCACCAGAACGTGCGCCTGGGCTTGGACATCCTCTCGCGTACCGGGCGCACGGCCGGCCTCGGGACGACCGGCCGCATCGTCGGCGCGCTTGGGGCGGGCGGCGAAGCCAACGCGCTCCCGGCGGTCATCTCCTACGACGGCACCGGGCCCGGCGGCTCCGACGCCATCACCATCGTGTCCCAGGACCCGAACCTCATCATGTACGCCGACCCGGACGAGCTCCGGGACTGCACCGACAACACGGTGGCCTTCGACCTGGAGCGCCCGGGCAACGCCGACAAGGTGGGCGAGATCGCGGCCCAGGAGTTCCTGCTCTGCTCCGACCTGTCCAACCCCCAACAGACGCGGTCGCTGATGTGGGTGGCGCAGTCGGCGGGCGACGCGACGACGGGCCTGGTCACGGTCACCGACGGCACGACGGCCTATGCCGACTTCAGCTCGCTGTGCCCGGTCGGCGAGAACATGCCGACGGCGATGCAGTGCTCGCGGGCCGACGTGGTCACCTTCTACATCGACGCCGACGACACCGACGGCGTCGGCCCCGGCTCCGACGAGCACCCGGTGCTGATGATGGACCTGGACTTCGAGTCGCCGGACGACGACGACGTCCCGGTGGTCGACAACGTCGAGGACATGCAGATCGAGTACTGCTTCTTCGGCACGGACTGCTCCAGCACCGACAGCGCCGGCTGGACCAACTCGGTCGACAGCTACAGCGACAGCAACACCGCCAACGACCCGGACGACCTGTACATGCTCCGGTTCACACTGGTGGTGCGCTCGTCCCGGGAGGACCCGAGCAACGCCTACGAGGGGGCTCCGCTCGCGGTCGGCAACAACAGCCCCACGGCCACGACCGACCACTACTACCGGCAGGTACTCGCCACCGAGGTGTCCGTGCGGAACATGCGGGTGCTCTCTTGGCTCTGAACGTTCGCGGCCGGCGCGGCTACGCGATGCTCGTCGCGCTCATCCTCATCGCGATCATCACCATCGTCGGTGGCACCTCGCTGAGCATCGCCGGGGTCGACCAGCGCGTCGCCAACTACACGCGCCGCCACGCGGCGGTGGTCAACGCGGCCGACGCCGGGGGCGAACACGCCCGCATGCAGTTGATGTTCACGCTGCCCGACGACGAAGGGTGGGACACCGGCGCACCGCAGGTCTTCGTGGACGAGACCGACGGCCAGTCGTACTTCGAGGGCGACGTCACCGCGATGCCGCTCGGCAACTACGACGTGGCGGCGAGCTTCGCCAAGTGTGGGCTCCCGCCCAAGGGCTACAGCACCGAAGAAGGCAATCATGGCTGGCGGTCCGACTACTGGGAGATGCAGACGCACTCCTGGTTCGAGATGGCGGCCACCGGCGGCGATCAAACCAACCCCTCAGAAGCCCACGTCACGACCATGCTGCGCAAGGTCATGCAGGGCTCCTGCAAGATCCGGTGAACCCATGAGCAAGCCCCTCCTGACCCTCGCGGCCATCTCCTTGCTCCTCCCCTCGCCGGCCTTCGCGGGGGGGATCGACCCGGTCTCCGAAGCCCTGTCCAGCAACCAGGCCGTTCCGCCCGTCGTCATCTTCGTGATCGACCGCTCCAGCTACATGGGCAGCGCCTGCTACGCGAGCGCCAGCACCACGTGCTTCGAAGACGCAATCGAGATCATCAAGCAGACCAGCCGGCACTACAACGAGATCAAGTTCGGCGTCGTCGCCACCGCCGACTCTTCGTCGGACAGCTCCTTCTTCGAGGTCGCCCCGGCGGGCAGCTCGTACGGCCAGATCGCGACGGCGTTGTCGACACTGAGCTTGTCGTCCACGACGACGCGCAACGTGGCCGAGACGGTCGACAGCCTCAGCAGCGACTACCTCGCCATCAGCTCCGCCACGGAGAACTGGGAAGACGACGACGGCGACGGGTTCGACGGCGACTGGAACGAGTCGCCCTTTTCGTACTACTGCTCCGGCGTGCACGTGGTGGTGCTCACCGGCGGCATCCCCGAAGACGACGAAGATCCGAGCACGGCCTCCGGCTCGGCGGCGCCGATCGCCGACGTGATGTGTGACAGCTCCGGCTACGTGGGCACCACGGTGCTCGACAAGACGTGCCGCTACGACAACGTCGTCACACACGTCTACAACTACGACCACTCCTCGCTCACCGACACGCAGCGGGTGGTGGTCAGCACCGTCGCCCTCGGCATGGACACCTCGACCACGATGGGGGCCATCGCCGACGCGCTCTACCAGAGCGCGGCCGACAACACCGACAGCGACGGGCTCTACGCGCTGACCGAGCCGACCGACAGCCGCGACGAGGCGCTTTCCGGCGTGCTCGGCGTGCTGACCGACCTGATGTCGGGCCTGTACGCACGTTCGAGCCCGATCATCGCCAACGACGGCACCTATCTCCTCGCCACCTACTACGAACTGACCGGCGACGTCCCGCTCGCCGAAGGCCATGTCCTCGCCTACGAGCTCGACGTCGACCCCACCAGCTCCACCTATGGCTCCATCCTGTACCGGTCGGGGAGTCCGTACGACGACTACCTCGGCGCCGTCTGGGACGGCGGTTGGTTGCTCTACTCCCGCATCGCGAACACGGGGGAGAGCAACAACGACGACATGGACGGGTTCATGGAGCGGGACATCTACTTCTACGACAGTACGTTCGCGACGTACATGGCGGGAGATGCCGCGCAGAAGCGCCTCGGCTTCGACGCCGAGTTCGTCGACGTCGTCCAGGCGAACACCGCCCTGCTCACCAACGTGCTCGACGCGAGCGACACCTCCCACGACCTCGATCGCAGCGGGACCGTCGACTACCTCGACGTCCAGGAGTTGGTCGACTTCACCCGTGGTGTGAGCGACAGCCGGTTCCGGTACCTCGACATCGAGAAGGGCGCCTGGAAGTTGCAGGACTCCCCGTACTCCGCACCGGTGGTCGTCAACGCCGAGAGCGACATCTACTCCAACAGCACGTCGTACCGCACGTTCTTGGAGCTCCTGTCGACCGAGGCGGGGCCCGACCTCGTCCTGTTGTCGGCCAACGACGGCCTGCTCCACGCCTTCGCGCTCACCGACGACGAGAGCACGCCCACCGACGACGAGTCGGGCGAGGAGCTCTGGGCGTGGGTCCCCGACACCCTCATCATGCGTTCCCGCGGAAACGCGTGGGGCAACGGGCTCATCGACCCGATGTTGTACGGCCGGACCTACCTCTTCGACGGTACGCCGGTGGTCGAGGACGTGTGGATCGACGCCGACGGCGATCGGGTGAAGGACTGCGGCACGACGCTCGACGACTGTGAGTGGCGACGTGTCGTCGTGGTCCAGCAGGGCTTCGGCGGCTCGCGGACGCTCGCGCTCGACATCACTGAGACCAATGCGCCCGAGTTCCTCTGGGAGCAGACCAACACCACCGACTCCAGCGCCATGGGCTACACGACCAGCCGCCCCGCGGTGTTCAACGTGTACGACCGCTCCGACAGCGCGGCGCCGACCGACCGCTGGGTCGCGATGTGGGGCGGCGGTCAGGCCGTCGACTACACCTCCGGCAGCACCAACTACTACCAGACGGTCGAAGGCAACCTCTACCTGTGGGCCATCGGCGACGACTACACCGTCAGCTCGCCGAGCTTCTCGGCGGCCGGTGACAACGTCGGCACCGAGCACCCCGACTACACGGCCCACTCCTCGTCGTTGGACCTCGATTCGGACGGCAAGCTCGAGTACACCTACATCTCCGCGCCGCCCGCGGTCGTCGACACCAACTCCGACGGCGACGCCGACGTGGCCTACTTCCCGGTGACGCTGGCCTACGACCCCGACGTGGGCGTGACGCCGAGCGCGCAGCCCGGGCACTCCTACATCTACAAGGCGATCTTCGACGAGTCGAACCCCGGCGACATCACCTGGTGCGAGTTCTACGACCCGATGGACGGCGCCGAGAACGCGTCGGGCGACACCGCCTCCTCCGGGAGCGGAGCGGTGGCCTACGGGTCTCGTCCCGAGGTGTACTACGCGCTCACGACGTCGTGGATGACGGGCGGGAACCTGGGCGTCTACTGGGGCACCGGCTCGCCGTTCCAGGACAACACCGACAGCACCGCCGGCGCGTTCTTCTTCATGATGGACACCAACCCCGACGGGTGCTCCACCGCCAAGGCGCTCACCTGCGGGACCGAGACCGGGGGCTTCTACCAGTTGGCCTCCGGCGAGCGCATGACCAGCGACCCGGTGGTGTACGCCGGGGTGGTCTACTTCAGCACCTACACGCCCGACTCCGACGTGTGCACCGAAGGCGAAGGCCGCCTGTACGGCCTCAACTACGAAGACTGCGGCCCGGGCCTCGACACCAACGGGGACGGCGAGGCCGACTCGTCGGACGACGCCTACGTCGCCCAGAGCGGCTTTGTGTCCAATGTTGCGGTGGGCCCCAACGGTGACGTCTTCTACGCCAACGGGACCGACATCATCGCGGTGGAGCCGCCGGGCGACGCGTTCGGACGCACGGCGATGGTCGGCTGGATGGAGATGTACTGAGCTTCGGCGGCCGGCGCCGCTCGGGCGCCGCGATGGCCGCCGGCTCCTGCCGGGCGTGGTCGCGGGCCATCGCCCGGCGGCTCAGTACGTCGGTTCGGGGAGGTAGGGCAGCGGATCCACCCGTTCGCCGTCCAAGAACAGCTCGTAGTGCAGGTGCGCCCCGGTCGACCGGCCGGAGCTGCCGACCAGCGCCAGCGTCTCACCTGCCAGGACTTCGTCGCCTTCTGAGACCAGAAGTTGTGATGCATGCGAGTAGCGGGTGACGATGCCCTCGCCATGGTCGACCTCGACCATGCGGCCGTTTCCCGAGTGCCAATCCGCGAAGGTGACGACGCCGGCGCCGGTGGCGAGGATCGCGGCGCCGTAGTCGCCGCCGATGTCGACTCCACCGTGGAACTTCCACCTGCGGCCGAACGGATCGCGCCGCCAGCCGAACCCGCTGCTGACCGGCCCTTCGACCGGCCAGAGCTGCGGCATGGCCTCCTGCGCGAGCTGGATGCGGCCGAGGTTGTCCTCGAGCGCGGCGAGGTCGATGGCCTGGAGCTCGGCGAAGAGGGCGTCGGGATCGAGCACGTCGTCGTCGGGCTGGCCGCGGCCGACCACCCCGCGCAGCCAGTCCTCGCGCTCGGCCATCGCCGCTTCGTCGAGGGGGCCGACGCCCGGGAGCGCGCCCTTGGCAGCCAGGTCGCGCAACTGCTCGTCGTAGGCGCGGACGCGTTGGATGAGGGGATCGAGCTCCGCCAACTGCTCGGCGATCTCGCCCTGCTCCACCCGCAGCCGGCGGTTCTCGGAGACGAGGCGGTCGTACGCGACGACGCGGTGGAAGGTGCCGGCCTGGATCACCGCGCCGAGGATCAGCAGGCCGACGGCGCCTGCGGCCAGGCCGACCACGTTGCGCACCGTCTGGGCCGACCACGTGCGCTCGATCACTCGGCCGCGCCCGCCCTCGGGGACGACCAGGAAGGTGTAGCGCGCTTCGGGCTCGTCGGTCCCCGGGCGCTCCTCCGCCATCAGCCGACCTCGTCGACCCGCGCGATGATCGCGGTGATGTTGTCGTCGCCACCCCGCTCGCACGCGAGCTGGATGAGGCGGCGGCACGCCTCCTGGGGGGCCAGGCTCCGCGCCGTCTCGCCGATGTCGGCCGGGTCGACCAGGTTGGACAGCCCGTCGCTGCACAGCAGGAAGCGGTCGCCGCGGCGCAGCGCGCGGAGTTGGATGTCCACCTCCACGTCCTCGAGATAGCCGAGCGACCGGGTGATCACGTTCTTGAGCTTGTGCGTGCGGGCCTGGTCGGGCGTGAGCAGGCCGGCGCGGATGCGCTCGTTGACCAGCGAGTGGTCCTCGGTGAGCTGCTCGATGCGCCCCTCCCGCACGAGGTACCCACGGCTGTCGCCCACGTGGGCGACGTAGGCGTTGTTCCGGTCGAACCACAGGACCAGGCAGGTGGTGCCCATGCCGTGGTACTCGGGCTCGGCGGCCGCCTTCTCGAAGATGCGCTTGCCCGCGAGGCGAACCGCATAGCGGAGCTTTTCCCTGGCGAACTCGACCTCGCCGTCGGCGCGGGCGGCCTCCATCTCGGGGGTGACGACCGTGCCGGACAGGACCTCCTCGACGGTGTTGACCGCGATGGCGCTGGCGAACTCGCCGCCGGCGTGCCCGCCCATCCCGTCGCACACCACGTAGAGGGAGAGCTCGTCGTTGATGAGGTAGTTGTCTTCGTTGTTGGTGCGCTTTACGCCGACGTCGGTGATGCCGCAGGAGGTGATGCGCATGGTCGTTTCCGCGTAGCGCGTCCGGGCGCGGCTTGCCAAGCGCCGCGGCCGTCGGGAACGGTCAGACTTCGCCGCGCGTCGTCACGAGTCGGCGCCACCCCGAAAGGTCGACCTGCTCGGCGCGTGTCCCCGGGTCGATCCCGGCGGCGTGGCACCACGTGATCGCACGTTCGCGGCCCACGTGGTTGCCCAGGGAGTTGGTGATGGTCTTGCGACGCGACGAGAACCCCATGCGCACCACGCGGTCGAACTCCTCGGCCGAGGCGCCGCCGAAGTCGGGGGCCGCGATGGGCGTGAAGCCGACCACCGCGCTGTGCACCTTGGGCGCGGGGTGGAATGCGCCGGGCGGCAGGCTCACGAGGCGCTCGACCCGCGCGCGCGCCTGGATCTGCACCGACAGCGCGCCGTAGGTGCGCGAACCGGGATCGGCCTCGATCCGATCGGCGACCTCGCGCTGGAACATCAACGCCATCGGCACGCCGAGCGGCAACAGGCGCATGCACAGCGGGGTCGCGACGTTGTACGGGAGGTTGGCGACGACCCGGTCGACCTCGGGCAGGGGGACCTTCAGCGCGTCGCCTTGCACCAGCACGACGTCGGGCACCACTTCGGGCAGGGCGGCGGCGAGGTCGCGGTCGAGCTCGATGGCGTGGACGCGGGCGCCGGCGCGCGCCAGCGCCGCGGTGAGCACGCCGAGCCCGGGGCCGATCTCGAGCACGCGGTCGCCGGGGCGCACGCCCGCCCGGAGCACGATGGTCTCGGCCAGCCCGTCGTTCACCAGGAAGTTCTGCCCGAAGCGGCGCTTGGCGCGCCCTTCGAGCTCCCGGAGCCGGGTGGCCGGGTGCAGCGTGGACGCGGGTGCGCTCATGTCCCCACCTCCCACCGGGCGCGTGCAGTGGCCTCGAGGCCCCAGGGGGCGCGCCCCGCCGCGAGGTGCAGGGCGGCGACGTTGCCGATCATGGCTGCGTTGTCGGTGCAACGGGCGCGCGGGGGGAGGTACAGGTCCAGGTCGGTCTCGGCGAGGCGCTCGCGTAGCCGGGTGTTGGCGGCCGCGCCGCCCCCGATCGCGACCCGCCGCAAGCCGGTCGCCGCGACGCCTTGCTGCACCCGGTCGACCAGGTAGCGGGCGACCGTGTCCTGGAACGAGGCCGCGATGTCCTCGACCTTCGCTTCGGGGTGGCGCTCGATCCACGTGCGGACCGCCGTCTTGAGGCCGGAGAAGCTGAGGTCGATCGGGCGCCCCGCCGGGCGCGGCATCGGAAACGGGATGGCCCGTGGATCGCCGCTGCGTGCGCACTCCTCTACGCGCGGGCCGCCGGGGTAGCCGAGGCCGAGCATGCGCGCGACCTTGTCGAACGCTTCGCCCACGGCGTCGTCGGTCGTCTCGCAGACTACCCGGTAGTCCCCGAGCCCCCGCGCTTCGTAGAGCGTGGTGTGGCCGCCCGAGACGACCAGCGACAAGAACGGGAACGCGGGCGCCCGAGGCTCCAGGAGGGCGCTGAGCAGGTGCCCTTCCAGGTGGTTGACGCCGACCAGCGGCACCCCCCACCCGAGCGCGGCGGCCTTGGCGAAGCTCAGGCCCACGAGGACCGCCCCGATGAGGCCCGGTCCGGCGGTGGCGGCCACCGCGTCGGGGCGGTCGATGCCCGCGGCCGCCAGGGCCGCGCGTACGGTCGGCACGAGCTGCTCGGCGTGGGCCCGCGACGCGAGCTCGGGCACCACCCCGCCGAAGCGGGCGTGCAGGGTTTGCGAGTGCACGACGTCGGCGAGCACGTGGACGCGCGCGTCGCGCACCTCCACCACCGCCGCCGCCGTCTCGTCGCAGCTCGTCTCCAGCGCGAGGACGCGCATCGCCTACTGGGGCAGCGGCGGCGGACCGCCCGCGGGCGGCAGCGGCGGCGGACCACTCGACAAGCACGCGGCGATCTCGGGCACACTGGCCGCTTCGGCCCACGCGGCCATGCCCTCTTTCCAGACGAGGTGGCGACCGGGCTGCGCCTTGACCCGCGCGGCGATGTCGCCCGCGGACAGCTGGGTGGTGGCGCCGTCGGGGCCGGTGTGGTGGAACACCGCGGCCGTGGGGACCGGCGGCGGCGCGGGCGGGACCAACTGCGCCAGCTCGGGCGAGTCGGACCACGACTTCCACGCCGGCCAGCCGGCCTGCCACACCAGGTGCTGCGCGCCGCGGTTGGCCATGACGAAGCCGGCGATGGCCGCCGCGTCGAACTCGCCCTGCCCGCCGGGGCCGTTGTAGTGGTACCGCGCGCCCCCGGGGAGCGGCGGCGGCGCGCCGGCATTGAGCCCCTGCTGCGGGTTGAACGGCCCGGTGGCCTGGCGCCCCATGGCGCCGCCCACCATCTGCCCCATCGCGAGGCCCATGCCCGCGTCCATGAACGGGTTGGCCCCGCCGCCCGGGCGCTTGGCCGCCTCTTCGATGGCGTTGGCGGCCTGGAACTGCGCGTACTGGTTCATGTCGCCGGCCAGCGCCATGGAGCTGCGCTTGTCCATCATCTTCTCGACCTCGGGCGGGACGGAGATGTTCTCCACCACGAAGTCGGTGAGCGTGAGGCCCCAGTTGCTCTGGAACCAGGTGTTGAGGCGATCGCGCAGCGCGTCGCCGAAGTCCATGTAGTGGGCCACCAGGTCGAGCAGCGGGATCTTGGACTCGCCGATGGTGTCGGCCAGCGCGGACACGAGCTTACGCTTGACCGCACCCGTGATCTCGTCGGTGGAGAAGATGCCGGCGGTGCCGACGATTTCGCGGATGAAGGTGGCGGGCTCCGACACGCGGAACGCGAAGTTGCCGAAGCCACGGATGCGGACCACGCCGAGGTCCTTGTCGCGGATGGGGATGGGGTTGGCGGTGCCCCACTTCTGGTCGGTGAACTGTCGCGTGGAGACGAAGTACACCTCGCCCTTGTAGGGCATGTTCAACGCGTACTTGATGCTCTCGAAGAACGCGAGGATCGGCTTGGTGCGGGTGCTGAGCTCGTAGGTGCCCGGTGCGAACACGTCGCTGAGCTTGCCCTCGGACACGAAGACCGCGGCCTGACCCTCGCGCACGACGAGCTTGCCGCCGTCCTGGATCGCCTTCTGGAACGTGGGGAAGCGGTACACCAGGGTGTTGGGCGTGTCGTCGGTCCACTCCAGCACGTCCAGGAATTGCGCGCCGGCGTGGGCCGTCACCTGGCCCTTCAGGTTGTCCCAGAAGCTCATCGGATCGCCTCGACTCGCGCGGGAGGATGGGCGCGCGATGAACGGAAATCTATGCACCGCGCGGGGAGGGGGTAGGGAGGGCCGTCAGGTTTTGGGGCCGCTCCCACAAGCCGATGCGGTTGCCCTCGGTGTCGAGCAGGAGCGCCACCCGGGCCCCCGAAGCGTCCTGCGCCACGCGCGCGATCCGGACCGCCCCGCGCGCCAGGGCCCGCCGCACGGCCTCGTCGATCCCCTGGACCGCCACGTAGAGCTCTGGACCCGCGCTACACGGCTCGCCGCCGGACCAGAAGCGCCCCTGGAGGCCGCCCGGCGCTTCGAACCGCACCCCGGCGGCATCCTCCCCGATGGCGCGCCAGCCGAAACAGTCGGCGTAGAACGAGGCGGCCCGCCGCGGGTCGCGCGCCGCGATCCGGACGTGGACCACGGCTCCGGTCGGCGTGTCCGGGGGGCTGAACATGTGTTCCGATAACGCGCCTTGCGATGGCGTCCATGATCGAACCGCGGGCGGCGAGCACGCCGACGGCGACGCGAGGCCGTCGGGACCACGCGCGCTTCGGGACGGGATCCAGGCCTCGCCCGTGGGCTAGGTGCGCTCGGCCTCGTCGGGGGCGGGCGCCGGGGGCACCTCGCCGTCGGCCTCGGGGAGGTCGGCGCCGGTGCTGCCCAGCACGTCGACATCGGCGGGCATCCACCCGGCGGCGTCGCTGTGGCGGGCCTCTTCGGAGGTGGGGGCGTCTTCGCCGGTGCTGCTGAACTCGTAGCTGTCGCCGGCGGAGGGGGCGTCGTCCCCGGGCGCGGCGAGGCCGTCGTCCAGGACTTCGCTCGCCCCGATGCCCGCGGCCGCGGCGGCCAGGTCGCTGAGCGCCTGCGCCGAACGCGCCGCTTCTTCGGCCTCGTCGTAGCAGCACTTCTTGTACTTCAGCCCGCTCCCGCAGGGGCACGGGTCGTTGCGGCGCAGCCCGTTCTGGAACGCGACCAGGCGGGCTTCGGCGCCCTTCTCCGGCAGGCGCATGACCGGGCGGGCGGCCGGCGCGTCGACCACGATCGGCTCGGCCGCGCGTGCGGCGAGCTGCTGGGCCTCGGCGCGGGCGCGCTGCATCGCGACCTGCCGCTCGAACTCCTCGGGCGTGATGTTCCGCGGCGTGAGCGACCGGGGGCGACCGGACATCGCGATGCGCTCGGCGAGCTCGGGGTCCATGTGCAGGATGCGGCTGATGACCGCCTCGTCCCGCAAGGACTGCATGAGCTGGAACATGTGGAAGCCCTCCTTCTTGTACTCGAGGAGGGGGTTCTTCTGGCCGTAGCCGCGCAGCGAGACGCCGTCGCGGAGGCGATCCATCGCGAGGAGGTGGTCTTTCCAGTACTGGTCGGCGAGCTGCAGCAGGAGCTGGCGCTCGGCGAGGTGCAGGGTCTCCGCGCCGATCGCCGCCTCCTTGGCGTCGTACGCGGCGGTGGCGTCCTTGAGCAGGCGCTCGGCGAGGGCCAGCCGGGCCTCCTCGCGGAGGGACTCCGCGCTGTCTTCCCACTGGACGCCGAAGATCTCGTTGGCGCGCACCTTGAGCTTCGCGGTGTCCCACTCGTCCTGCCGGGTGCCGGGCGGCACACACTCGCCGATCAGGTCGTCGACCAGCTCGCGGATGCTCTGCACCATCATCGCGCGCACGTTGTCGCCGGTGAGCGCGCGCCGGCGGAGCTCGTAGACCGCCTTGCGCTGCAGGTTCATCACGTCGTCGTACTCGAGCAGGTTCTTGCGCATGTTGAAGTTGTTGCCTTCAACCTTCTTCTGCGCGTTCTCGATCGCGGCGGTGACCCACCGGTGCTCGATCGCCTCGTCCTGCTTCATGCCCATGCGCTCCATCCACACCGAGGTGCGGTCGGAGCCGAAGAGGCGGAGCAGGTCGTCCTGCAACGACAGGTAGAACCGGGAGGAGCCCGGGTCGCCCTGGCGACCGGATCGCCCGCGGAGCTGGTT
>SXOM01000068.1 GCA_005776735.1 Pseudomonadota bacterium | reverse complement strand
GCTCCGCTTCATCGAGCGCTTCAAGAAGCAGCCCTCCAAGGCGAGCCAGGTGCAGAGTCGGGCCAAGAAGCTCGAGAAGATCGAGAAGATCGAGCCCCCCCGGCGCATGGTGGAGCGCACCTTCGACTTCAAGAAGCCCGAACGCAGCGGCAACGACGTCATCACCGTGAAGGGCGCACAGAAGCGCTACGGCGACCACGTGGTCCACCGGGGGCTCGACCTCGCGGTCCGTCGCGGCGAACGGTGGGCGATCATGGGCGAGAACGGGTCGGGCAAGACCACGCTGCTCAAGATGATCGCCGGTGCCCTCCGCCCCGACCAGGGGACCGTCACCATCGGGGCGTCGGTCACCCTCGGCTACTTCGCGCAGCACCAGATGGAGCAGCTCGACGGCGACCTCACCATCTTCGAAGAGCTCGAAGCCCACGCACCACGGGAAGGGCAGGGCACGCTGCGCAGCCTCGCCGGGGCGTTCGGCTTCTCCGGCGACGACATCGACAAGCCCATCCACGTGCTCTCCGGCGGCGAGTAGTCCCGGCTCGCGCTGGCGAAGATGCTCTTCGACGCGCCCAACGTCCTGGTGCTCGACGAGCCCACCAACCACCTGGACCTCGGCACCAAGCGGGCGCTGGTCGCCGCGCTCCAAGACTACGAGGGCACCCTGGTGTTCGTGTCACACGACCGGGCGTTCCTGCGCGCGCTCTCGACCCGGGTGCTGGAGCTCGGACCGGCGGGGCCCCACCCCTACCCCGGCACCTACGACGAGTACGTCCGGGCCGTCGGACGCGAAGCGCCGGGCATGCGCCAGCTCTGACGCGGGCCGGCCGCCGGACCGCGCGCGCTTCGGGACGGTCGCGGGCCGGCCCCCACGGAGGGCCTACTTCGTGTATTCTGCGCTACATGGACCTCCACCTCCGCCCGCGCATCCTCCTGCTCACCGACGCCCAGCCCGGCGACATCCGCGACGTGCTCGTCGCGCGCGCCCAAGCCAACGCCGGCTCGATGGAGGTTCGTTTCGGCCGCCACCAGGTCATGGCGTGGATCGCCAAGGACGCGCGGAAGTTGTGGTCGCCGTGCCTGGACGTCAACTGCCGGCCTCACCCCAAGGGAACGCTGGTCGTCGGCCGACTGGGGCCGCACATGTTCCTGTACACCGCGATGTTGTTCACTTTCGTGGGCACCGGGTTGATCGCGGCGATCTCCTTGTGTTGGGGGTATGTGCAGTGGAGCTTCGACGAACCGCCGCTGGCGCTCGCGGCCGTGTTGCCGTTGGTGCTGGCCGCGGCGTTCTTCACCGTCCTGGACCGCGTGGGCCGCAAGCGGGCGCACCACCAGATGGTCGAGCTCGCCGCGCTCTTGGAGGGCATCGGCGAGCTCCAGGCCGACGAGGAGGGCGTGCTCCGCGAAGTCGAGGATCACCGCCGGCGACTGGAGGGGATCGCGTAGGGGGTCGCGCCGCGACCGGCGGCTCGTCGGGCCGAGGCCGGCGCGCGACCCGGCGGGGTGGCTACAGGTTGCCGGAGTTGGTCGTCGTGCCGCCGACGGTCGGCGCTCCGTCCGCGAGGTCGTTGGCGTCGGCGGTGGGGAGCGAGACGTTGTCGATCACGTAGAGCGAGCGGCCGATCGACCCCAGGCCGTCGAGCGCGTCGATGTCGGCGAGGACCGGGTTCTCCACGATGGCGAGGTCGTCGCCGATCGTCGTGAGCGACTCCAGGCCGTCGAGCGAGGTCAACGCGAGGTTGCCGCTGCCGTAGGACCAGCTCACCTGGTAGCCGATCTCCAGGCTCTCCCCGATCGACTCGAGCCCCTCGAGCCCGGTCAGGTCGACCAACGCATCACACGCGCAGATCCGGAAGTCGGTGCCTACCGCGCGCAGGCCCGCGAGGCCGGCGAGGTCGGCGAGCTGCGGCAGGTTCCAGAGCACGAGGTGGTGCGGCACCGCCGCGAGCGCGTCGAGGCCGTCCAGCGAGCGGAGCGAGGGGTTGTCGGCCAGCCACAACGTGTTTCCCAGCGTGAACGTTCCCAGGCCGGCCAGGTCCTCCAGAGACGCGTTGGACTCCACCCACAGGTCGCGCCCGATCGACGTGAGCGCGCCCAGGCTGTCGGGGCGCACCAGGGCGGCATTGGTGTCGATCGTCAGGTCACGGCCGATGGACTCCACCGCGTCGAGCCCGGCGAGGTCGGCGAGCGTCGGGTTGGCGTACACACGGAGGTCGGTTCCCACCGACGCGAGGGTATCGAGCCCGGACAGCGTGGTCAGGTCGTCGTTGTACTCGAGGATCAAGCTGCCCTCGACCGTTTGGAGGGTGTCCAGGCCCGAGAGGTTCGCGAGGCTGTCGAGCTGGCTCACCCACAGCCCGCCCACCGAACGCAAGGACCCGAGGCCGGAGAGGTCCGGGAGGAGCTCCAGGTATTCCAGCGCGACGTCGCCCCCGACCGACTCCAGCGCGCCGAGGTCCAACGCGGCCAGGACGTCGAGGTCGACCAGCGAGAGCGCGCCGCCGATCTGTTGGAGCGCGGGAACCGACACCTCGGCCAACGCCGGGTTGTCCTCGAAGGTGACCGCGCCGGAGACCGCCTCGAGGGAATCGAGCCCGTCGGTGTCGACCAGGCCGCGGTTGTCGGTGACCGTGAGCGACCCCGCCAGGTCGACGGTGGACGCGAGGAACGACAGGTCTGGCAACACGGTGAGCTGCTGCACGGTGACCTCACCGTCGAAGCGCGCGCCGGCGAGCCCGGGGGCGCTCAACAGGTCCGGGAGGTAGACCAGCTCCAGGTCTCCGCAGGTGTGGAGCGCACCGAAGCCGCTCACGGTCACCACCGTCGCCGAGGTCACCGAGAGGCCGTCGCCGATGGAGGTGAGCGCACCGAAGCCCGATGCGTCGGTGGGCCCGCCCCCGGTGAGGCGCACGCGCCCACCGACCGACTCCACGGTGTCGAATCCGTCCCACTCTGCGAGCGAGGGGTTGGAGGCGAGCGTGAGGTCGCCGTCGATGCGTTGCAGGTCGTCGAACGCCGACAGGTCCGCGAGCTGCGGATTGTCGCTGACCACGAGGTCGCCGGACACCTCGGTCACGCCTTCGAGGCCGGCGAGGTCGACCAGGTCGGTCTCGGACACCCACACCGCGCCGAACGTGTCCGGGAGCACCCACCCCACGTTGGCGCCGGCGGGGAGCTCCACCAGGCCGAGGGTCCCGGGGATGGCGACGGGCCAGTCCACCGAGAAGCTGCCCGAGGAGGCCGCGACGCGCTCGAACCACAAGCCCCCTCCCATCTCGGTGAGCACCGGCGCCGACACCGAGGCGAGGTCGGGGAGGTCTTCGAGCCACAGGCCGACGCCGAGCGTGGTCATCGGGAGCGACACGTCGACCACCGGCAGGTCGTAGAGCACCACCCCGCCGCCCACCTCGACGAGTCGCGGGGCGCCGTCGAGGTCGGCGACCTCGTTGTCGGCGACCCAGAAGTCACCACCGACCCGCGCGAGCCGGTCCAGGCCGTCGAGCGAGGTGAAGGAGTTGGGGTCGAGCCAGGTGGCCCCGCCGATGTCGCCGCCGAACCACGCACCGCCGCCCACCCAGGTGAGCCCTTCCAGGCCTTCCAGGTCGGGGCTGTTGACCCCCGCCACGCGCAGGTCGCCGCTCACGCCGCGGAGGCACTCCAACGCCCCGAGCGACGGGGCGCCGTCGACGTCCAGATCGCCCTCGACCGAGGCGTACGACGCACAGAAGGTGTCGATCTGCACGAGCGTGGTGAGCGTCAGGTCTCCCACGTATTCGTCGATCAGGCCGTCGCAGTCGTCGTCGATGCCCGCCGCGGCCTCGGTGGCGCCGGGGTGGACGTCGGCGCGGGTGTCGTCGCAGTCTTCGCACGCCACGCTGCCGTCGCCGTCGTGGTCGCCGGTCCCCACCTCGCCATCGCAGTTGAGATCGGAAGCCGCGTCGCAGGACTCGGTCGCGCCCGGGTGCACGGCCGCGTCGGTGTCGTCGCAGTCGCTCGCGTCGGCCACCACGTCGGACGGGGGGCAGGTCGCGGTGACCGCGGCCGTCGCGTCGCCGTAGCCGTCGAAGTCGAGGTCGGCGTACCACGTGCCGCTCCCGGTCACGTCCGGGTCGGCCTCGTCGGCGAGCCCGTCGCAGTCCTCGTCCACGTCGGCGGAGTCGCAGCGTTCGACGGCGAGGGAGGAACGACCCGCGTCGGCGTCGTCGCAGTCGGTGTCGGTCGCCGCGTAGCCGTCGGGCTGCTCGCAGGCGCGGGTGGTCGACGTGGGGACCCCGTCCCCGTCGCCGTCGCCGTCTTCGTACCACAGCGGCTCGCCGGTCGAGCCGGCTTCGTCGGTGTTCCCGTCACAATCGTCGTCGCGGCCGTTGCAGCTCTCGGTCCCGGCCGGGCTCACGGCCGCATCGTCCTCGTCGCAGTCCCACGCATTGTCGGCATACCCGGCGGGTGGGTCGCACGCCCGTACGCTGGTGGTGCGGGCCCCGTAGCCGTCGCCGTCGGTGTCGGGGTACCAGCGCGACTCCCCGGAGGCCCCGGCTTCGTCGATGGCGAGGTCGCAGTCGTCGTCGATCCCGTTGCACGTTTCGGACCCGTCCGGCGAGACGTCGGGGTCGGTGTCGTCACAATCGCCCGGGGTCGCGACATACCCGCGCGGAGCGGCGCACGCCCAGGCCACGCTGCCCTCGTCGCCGTGGTCGTCCCCGTCGGCGTCGGCGTACCAGGCCGACATCCCCACGGCGTCGGCCCCGTCGGCGCTCCCGTCGCAGTCGTTGTCCGCGCCGTCGCAGACCTCGGTGGCGCCGGGGTGCACGTCGGCGTCGGTGTCGTCGCAGTCGTCGCCCTCCCCGAGCTGCGAAGGCGAACCCCAGCAGGCGCGCACGGCCGTGGCGTCGTCCCCGTACCCGTCGCCGTCGGCGTCGTCGAACCACCAGGCCGCGTCGACCGCATCGGCCCCGTCGGCGTGGCCGTCGCAGTCGTCGTCGGCGCCGTCGCACACTTCGCGGGCCCCCGGGTGAACGGCGGCGTCGGTGTCGTCGCAGTCGTCGCCGTTGTCGACGCCGGGCGACGCGGAGCCGACCACCTCGCTCGCGGGGTCGCCGTAGCCGTCGCCGTCCGCGTCGCGGTAGCGGGGGCCGCCGGCCCCGGAGTCGCCCGCGGGCGGGCTCGCGCAGCCCGCGCCCAAACAAGCCGCCACCGCCACCCCCCATGCGAGCTTCATCATGGGCGCGGCCTATGCCCACCCGGTGGCGACCGCAGCCGGTGGGCCGCGTGCCGACGGCATCCGTGCCGGAGGTGCGCAGGATCTGCACACGACGGCGGCTGCGCCCCACCGGGGGTCCGCGCCGCGACCGGGCTCGAGGCCGGGTGGAGGCTCGTGCGCGGCCCGGCGCGGGGGCG
>SXOM01000516.1 GCA_005776735.1 Pseudomonadota bacterium | reverse complement strand
GGGAGCGGGCGCGGGGGGCGCGTCGTCCGGGGCCGCGGGCGCATCGGCGGCGTCGAGCGCGCGGAGCACCTCGGCGGCGGCGAAGAGCAGGCGGGCGCGCTCCGACTCGTACAGGCTCTTGTCGAGCTTGTCGGCGGTGTCGTCCAGCTCGCGGAGCTGGGCGTAGAGCGCCTCGCGGCGCGCTTCGAGGTCGACGCGGCCGCTCTCGAGCAGGCGGCGCGCGCCGGTGCGGGTGTCGACCCAGGCCAGCACCGCGCCGCCGAGCGCACCGGTGCCGATGGCGCCGAGCGCGAGGGGCCAGCCGAGGAGGGCGTCGAAGGCGGTGCCGAGTACGTTCACGACTCGATCTCCTGGCGGACACGGTCGAGGTAGGGATCGGCCCCGGCAGCACCCGAAGGCGGCGCGGGATGCGTGGGGGGCGACTTGCGGACCCGCAGCGCGACGAGCGCGAGGCCGGCGAGCGCCACCGCCGCGGGGGTGACCCACAACGCGAGGTTGGCGCCCTTCTTGTGCGGCTCGAGCAGGATGAACTCGCCGTAGGAGGCCTCGAAGAAGTCGAGCGACTGCTGGTCGGAGTAGCCCTGGGCGCGGAGCTTGCGCACCTCGTCCTTCATGGCGCGGGCGCCTTCGGCCGGGCTCTCCGCGACGCTCATGCCCTGGCAGGTGGGGCAGCGGAGCTTCCGCGCCGTCTCCACCGTGGCGTCGGTCAGCGCTTCGCCCTGCAGGGGTGGGCCTTCGGGGGCGCCGATGATGGGCGTGGGGTCGAGGCCGACGGCGCTCGCAGAGGCGGCGACCGGCGCTTCGGCCGCGGCGGGCGCGGCCAGGAGCGTGAAGAGGAGCGTTACCACAAGGCCTCCAGGTCCTCGATCACCTTGTACGGGTCGATCGCGCCGAAGTACTTCTCGCGGATGACCCCGGACTGGTCGATGAGGTAACTCTCGGGCAGACGGCCCACGCCGTACGCGACCGCGGCAGCGCTCCCGACGTCGATGAGCGAAGGAAAGTGCATCCCGCCGTGCGACTTGAGCCACGCGCGCAGGTTGTCCTCCTTGTCCAGGTAGGCGATGCCGATGAACTGGGCCCGGCCTTCGTAGCGCTTGGCGAGCGCGATGAGCGAGGGGTGCTCCACACCGCAGGTGCCGCACCAGGTGGCCCAGAAGTTCACGAAGACCGGCTTGCCCTGGAGCGACGAGAGGCGGACGGTCTGGCCGTCGCCGTCGAGCACCGGGAGCTCGAACTCCGGCGCCGGCTTGCCGATGAGCGGCGAGGGGATGTAGGTCGGGTCGTTGCCGAAGCCCGAGCCGAGCACCCACACCAGCGGCAAGACCAGCACGAGGCCGGCGAGCAGCACCTTCCAGTTCATGCGGCCTCCGCGCGCTTCTGGGGGGGCGGCATCAGCGCCACGAGCGTGCCGAGCACACACACCGCGCCGCCGATCCACAACCAGATGACCCCGGGCGTGAGGTACAGGTGCAGGCCCACCTGCCGCTCGTCGGGGGCGATGCTCAGGACCGACGCGTACACGTCGCGGCGGAGCATCGACTTCACCGAGGGCGAGCCGATCGCGTTCATCGCCGCGGAGTAGTGGTTGAGCGCCGGGCGCAGGGTGAACGGGCCGCCGGGCCCCTCGACCGACACCACCGCCTCCTGGCGCTGGCGGTGGCTCTCCCGCACCGTGTCGATCTCGTCGAAGGTGAAGCGGTAGTCGCCGAAGGTGGTCGCTTCCCCCGCTGCGAGCGTGACTTCGACGTCCTTGCGGTAGGCGTGCGAAACCGCGATGGCGACGATGATCATGATGATCCCGACGTGCACGAGGTAGCCGCCGTACCGCCGGTGCCCGCGTCGGAAGGCGCGCCCGAGCGCGACGACCGGGCTCTCGCCCTTCTCGCGCACGCGCAGGAGCACCGGCGCGACCATCTCGCGGACGGTCACCCAGCTCGCGAACCCGCCGGTGGCCATCGTCGCCATCGTCCACGGGGTGTCGACCCCCAGCGCCCAGCCCACGCCGAGCGCCGCGAGCGCGGCGCCGGTGGGCGGACCGAGGGCCCGCACGAGGCGCCCCGGACCCGGCTCGCCCCACGGCAGCGCAGGCCCGACGCCCATCAGGAACAACAGCGCCACGCCGATCGGCATCGCCACGCGGTTGAAGTACGGCTCGCCTACGCTCAGGCGCACGTCCTTGGCCGCCTCCATGATGAGCGGGAACGTGGTGCCCACGAGCACGGTGAAGGTGAGGGCCACCAACAACAGGTTGTTGACCAGGAAGCTCGACTCGCGCGAAACGGGGGCCGGCGCTTCGCCTTCGCCGGCGAGCTTGTCGATCCGCGAGGCCAACAGCAGCACGCACGCGACGAGGCAGATGGCCAAGAACACAAGGAAGATCGGACCGATCTCCGACTGCGTGAAGCTGTGGACGCTGTTGAAGACGCCCGAACGGGTCATGAACGTGCCGAGCAGCGTCAACAAGAACGTGACGAGCACGAGGGTGACGGTCCACCCTTTCATCGTGTCGCGCCGGCTCGGCAACATCGCCGCGTGCAACGCTGCGGTCGCCGTGAGCCACGGCAGGAACGACGCGTTCTCCACCGGGTCCCACGCCCAGTAGCCGCCCCAGCCGAGGACGTCGTACGCCCACCAGCCGCCGAGGATGATGCCGACGGTGAGGAACCCCCACGGCACGAGGATGGCCTTGCGGAGCGCCTGCGTCCACGCCGGGCCCAACCGGCCGGAGATCAGCGCGCCGATCGCCATGCCGAACGGACCCGTCATGCCGACGTACCCGAGGTACAACATCGGCGGGTGCACGATCATCAGCCAGTGGTTCTGCAAGAGCGGGTTGGGCCCCGGTCCGTCGGTGGGCACCGGGTCGGGCGCGGGGGTGAACGGGTTGGCCGGCCCGGCGATGAGGAACGCGAAGAACGCGCACACCCAGAGCATCGTCCCGAGCGCCCACGGCGTGGTCTCCGGGTGGCGGTCGCGGCTCCACGCGGCGAACACCGCCACGAACGCGCCGAGCACCGCTCCCCACAAGAGGATGGAGCCCTCGAGGCTTGACCACAAGCTCACCAGCGTGATGTGGGTGGGCGACGCGAGGCTCCCGACCTTCGACACGTACTTCACGCTGAAGTCGTGCGTGAAGAGTGCGTATTCCATGACCAGGAACGCCGCGAACATCGCGGAGGAGAACGCACTGGACAGGCGTTGGGTCACGCGCAGGAGCGCGTGGCTCCCGGTGCGGCCGGCGACAAAACCGGTGACCCCACCGGCGGTGGCGGCCGCGAGGCCGAGGAGGGCGAAGAGCTCGCCGAGACGTCCGAGCACGCTACTCCTTCGCCGCCTTGATGGCCGCTTCCGCGTCGGCGCCGGAAGTCGGTGCCTTGTAGTTCTCGTCGTGCTTGACCATCAGGCGTTCACTCTTGAACACCCCGTCGTCGCCGAGGGTGCCCTCGACCACCACGCCGATGCCCTCGCGGAACATCTGCGGGGGGATGGCCTCGGTGCGCACCGGGACCGCGATCTTCCCGCTGCCGTCGAGCACCTCGAAGGTGGTGACCGTGCCGTCGACCTTGATCGACCCCGGCTTGACGAGGCCGCCGAGGCGCACATTGGCGCCGACCGCCTTGGTGCCGGCCGCTTCGAGTTGGTCGGGCGACCAGTAGTAGACCAGGTTGTCGCCCACGCTGCCGAGCGCGAGCCAGCCGAGGACGCCCACGACGGCGAGGCCGACGAGGATGGCGGGGAGCTTGTCCTTCATCACAGTCCCTCCTTCTTTGCGGAGAACCAGTTGGTGATCGCATACACCAGGAACCCGGCGCCGGTGACCCCGTACGCCGCCCACACGTATTCCCAGCCACCTTCGACGATGCCGGTCATTCTGCCAACTCCCGTGCGCGTTGCCGCGCGGCGATGCGCCAGCGGACCGCGACGAAGTGGATCGCGATGAGCAGCACCGCGATCGAGCTGAGGTTCAGCGGCAACTTCATCGCCGGATCCATCTGATGTGACTGGGTTTGCGTCTGGTGGAGCGAGGCCATCCACCGCACGCACAGGTATACGAACGGGATGTTGACCCACGCGATCACGCTCGCGGTGGCGCTCCACGTCGCGCGCTTGACGGGGTCGTCCACGAACGACCGCAACGCCAGGATGCCGAGGAACGACAGGACCATCACCGCGACCGAGGTCAGGCGCGGGTCCCACGTCCACCACACGCCCCACGTCGGCTTGGCCCACACCGCGCCCTGGACCGCCAAGAGCGCCCCGAACAACAGGCCGGTGTGGATGCTGCCCTCGACGAGGTGGTCCCATTTCCAGGCCTGCTTCCACAACCAGCCCACCGCCCCGACGAACGTGGCGGTGAAGATGAGCAGCGTGACCTGCGCGGTGGGCACGTGGATGTACATGATGCGCTGCACATCGCCCATGAAGCGTTCACGCGGCGCCACGAAGAGGCCCATGTACGAGCCGACGAGGACCAAGACGAGGCCCAGGAGGCCCACCCACGACTCCCAGCGTTTCATCAGTCCTCCACCACGCGGGCGAACAAGAGCGCACCCAGCGACCAGTGAACCACGTTGAACCCGACGAGCACCCGCAACCACGCGCCGAGCTCGTCCATCACGTCGCCGGTGAAGCAGGCCCGGCTCGCCTGCACCGCCGCGATGACACACGGCACCACCAGCGGGAACAACAGGAGCGGCAACAGCAGGTCGCGGCTGCGCGCACGCGCCGACAAGGCCGCGTGCATCGTGCCCGGCGCGCTGATCGACGCGGTTCCGAGCAGCACGGTGAGCAACAGCGGAGCGAGCCCTTCGCGCGGCGTGGCGTCGAAGAGCACGACCGCGGCCGGCACCATCACCACCCCGACGAGCAGGAGCACCACGAGGTTGCCGACGGCCTTGCCCACGAAGATCGCCGTCGGGCGCACCGGGAGCAACAGCAACATCTCGAGCGAGTCGTGCGCCGTCTCGACGCGGAAGCTCTCGCCCAGCGACAGCGTACTCGCCAACAACAGGCCGACCCACAGGTAGCCGGCCGCGTTGGCCCGGAGCAGGTCGGCGTTGAGGCCGCCGGCGAACGAGAACAGCAGCAGCGTCGCGAACGCGAACGCGAAGGTGGCGACGACCCGCGAGCGGGCGCGCCACAGGTGCAGGAGCTCCTTGCGCACCATCGCGGCGCACTCCCCCGCCAACCCCGCGCGGGCCGGAGGCGGGCTCACGCGGCGTCCCCGGTGACGACGTCGACGCCGCGGCCCTGCCACACGACCTTGCCGAGGTCGATGCGGACCGCGCGGTCGCACATCGGCGCCACCCGGGCGACCTGGTGGGTGGAGATGAGCACGGTGGCCCCGCGCGCCCGGAGCTCGGCGAACAGCTCGTCGACGAAGGTGTGACCGGCGGTGTCGAGCGCCGCGTAGGGCTCGTCGAACATCGTGATCTCGGGCGACTTGAGCAACAGCCGCGCGAACGAGAGCCGCTTGCGCATGCCCGCGGAGTAGGTGCGCACCGGGTCGTCGGCGCGGCGGGCGAGCCCCACGCGCTCCAGGAGTGCGCCCAGGTCGCCGCGGAGCTGGCCGAGGCTCGCGGCGAGCTCGAGGTTGTCGCGCCCCGACAGCTCGTCGTAGTGACCGTCGGCGTGGGTGAGGAGGGCGAGGCGGTGGCGCTGCTCGATGACCGGCGCGCCGAAGACCGTGACCGTGCCGCGGGTGGGGGCGATGGCCGAGGACAAGACGCGCAAGAGCGTCGTCTTGCCCGCGCCGTTGGGGCCGTGGAGGAGCACCGTCTCGCCTTCGGCAACCTCGAGGTCGACCCCCGACAGGGCCCACCGGCCGGCGAAGCGGCGACCGACCTCTGCGGCGATGACGGCGGCCTTCATAGGGGTCCGGGGGTAACCCGGCTCGAAGTGTGGGCAAGCACACAGACGGTCAACGCCGGTCACCATTCCATCCACGGGGGGTCATGCGTGTGGGCGATGCGCCGCGACCGGACTCCACGCCGAACACGAGCATGTGCGCATCGCGACGCCTTGCGGGGACATCCGGCGGACGACGGACGGGTCTCTCAGGGGTCGCAGAGCTCTTCGGGCGCGAGCACCCGCAGCCGGGCCGCGCGACACCCGGCCGCGTGCGGCAGCCGGGCCGTCCGCGTGGCGGCCACCTCGGCATCGTGCGGGAACGCCCACTCCAAGAGTCGCAGCGCTTCGAGCGTCGCGCCGCGCGGCGGGCCGGCCAGCGCCGCGGCCCGGCAGGTGGCCGCGAGGTGGGGATCGGGGTCGCCG
>SXOM01000067.1 GCA_005776735.1 Pseudomonadota bacterium | reverse complement strand
GCGTTCGTCCCCACGATCATCAATACACGCGTCGGCACAAGCACCAGAGATTTCGGAGGCCGCCATAGCAGCGCGAACTGGGCCACCGGACCGCACTCGGTACCGCCAGGCCCACGGCCGCGCCGATGAACGCCGCGGACTGCCCGCCGTCCCACCCGCGCTGAGGCGACGCGCGCACGGCGGCCTCGATCGCGCCGGCCGCGGCGCCGAGGGCGAGGGTCCACGACCCGCTCGAGGGAGACTTGCTGATGCTCACGTCCGACCGCCGAGCTATCCTGCGGTTCCCGTGGTGACCCTCCTTCCGCTCCTGCTCGCGTGCGACGGCTCGGGCTCGGCCGACAACGGCGCGCCCGAGGTCCAGATCACCGAGCCGGCCGACGGCGCCACCTTCCACGAAGGCGAGCCGTTCACCGCCGTCGCGAGCGTGGCCGACGACCAAGGGGGCGGCGCCCTGGTGCTCACGTGGGGGCTCGCTCCCGAGTCGGAGTACGTCGCCAACGAGTTCCGCTCCGACGAGGAGATCTCCCTCTTCTTCTCCGAGGGGCTCCCGATCGGCAGCTTCGAGCTGTCGCTCCTGGCCGTCGACGAGTACCAGGAGGCGGAAAAGACGAGCATCGAGCTGACTATCGACGAGAACAACCCGCCGACGGTCCGCATCGAGGAGCCGCAGGACGGCGCGCAATACTCGGTGGGCGAGTCGGTGGGCGTGTCGGTGGTGGTCAAGAAGCGCGACGACGACATGTCGAACATCACGCTCACCTGGGGCGGCGCCGCGGAGGGTTATCCCGACGCCCCCTCGCGCCCGAACGCCGACGGCGCGGCCATCTTCTACATCACCGACCTCGACCGCGGCGGGCACGACCTGAGCGTGACCGCGTCCGATGGCGTGCACGAGGCGTCGGAGTCGGTGAGCTTCCGGGTGCGCTGAGCACCGCCGACGATCGGTCGCGCTGCGCGCCCGCCTCGGCCGCCGTCCAGGCCGGTCGCGGCGCAGCGCCCCCCACCGTCGTTCACCGGGCCTGGCGCCCGGCCTCGGTTCCGGTCAGCGGCAGCCAGCGGCAGAGGCGAACCGTGAGCTCCTCCAGGCTCCCGGCATACTCGTCGGCGCCGAGCTCGAAGGCGGCGCTCATCTGCGCGAGGTCGCCCGACGGACCGAGCAGGACGATGCGCAGGCCGAGCGCGTGCCACTCGGCGAGCAGGCGGGTGTCCCAGCCCCCGGCAGCCCACTGCGCGAGCACGCCGACCGCGGGCAGGATCGGGTGGGTGGTGCTGCGCGCGGCCGCCACCGACCAGGTGGACAGGACGTCCGCCCGACCGCGGAGCCCGGCCCGGAGCGTCACCGCCGCCTGCTCGCCGGGGTGCACCAGGAGCACCATCGGCAGGCCGTCGGCGGTGGGGTCGTCGGCGTCGACCTCGGGCGCCGGTTCGGGCTCGACGTCGGTGACCGCCCGCAACAGCCCGCGCGCCCGCTCGGGGCTGGCCCGGTGGACCCACGCGGGGGCGTCGTGCATCACGCGCTCGAGCTCCTCGGCGGTGGTGTGGCCCGCGACCGCGTGGGCGGCGCCGTCGATGCGAAGGTGCCGTTCGCCGACCGGGACCGCGCGGCGGCCGAGCTCGGGCACCTCGGCGTCGCCGGAGAGCAGGTCGCGGAGCGCCTGGCTGGCGACGACCACCTCGTGGCACCAGCGGGAGCCGCGGTAGCCGACGTACCCGCAGTCCGGGCATCCGGTCCCGGGGCGCGGGGCCTGGAAGGCGGGCACCCCGAGGCGCTCGGCGCGGAGCGGATCGGCCTCGGCGGCGCCGGCGCAGGTGGGGCAGACCTCGCGCACCCGGCACCCGGTCACCGCGCCGCGCAGGATGGCCGCCACCTCGGTCCGGGACGGTGCCAACGCCTGCAATCGCGCCAGGCCCTCGGCGATGCTCGGCGCCACCAGCGTGGCCACGACGGTCTTGCCGGTGCGGGCGGCCCGCACGGCCGAGTCGACGCTCGACCAGTCGGTCAGCGTGCGGCGTTCGGGGCGCCCCTCCTCGGGCAACGGCACCGGGATGCCGTCGGGGCTGACGACGAGGACCAGGCCGGGGCCCGAGCAGAGGTCGTGCCAGGCCGAGGCGAGGCGGGCGTTGATCTCGACCTCGGCCGGGGGGGCGGTGTCGGGGAAGCCCAGCTCGAGCCGGCCGCCGGCCGCGCCGGGACCGGAGCGGGCCTGGACGCGGACGGAGGCCTCGCCGAGCGCGACGTGGGCTTCGCCGCCCGCGGCACGGGTCGCGCCGGTGTCGAGCCGCACCAGGGCGCGCAAGCGGGTGGCGACGGGGAGGGCTTGCGCCTGCGGGAGCTCCATCACCGGAGTGTCCACGCCGTCGCGGCACGCGTAGAGGTGGCCAGCGTCGAGCACCAGGCGCTCGAGGCCGGTCTCGGCGGCCCAGACCAACAGCGCGGTGGCGAAGTCTTCTTGTGCACGCGCGCCGCCCCGCGCCAGCCGCGCGGCCATCTGGCGGGTGTCGAGGCCGTAGGCGGTGGGGCTCGTGAGCGCCGGCCGCTGCTCGCCGAGCACCCCGCGGATGCGCCGGCTACGGGACCGGGACGCGTCGTAGTGGCGCGAGATGGCGGCGTTCAGGCGGTCCGGGAGCGCGGCCGCGACGGGAAGATCGGCGATGCCGAGCATCCCCGCCAACGAACGGATGGAGCGGAGGTCGGACGGGTCGTGGGTGACGGCGAGGGGGCCCGATTCGCCGTGGACGATCAGCACGCCGAGGCGCTCGGCCACATCGGGCGGGACCTTCCAGAGCATCGCGGGGTCGACCGGCATGACCAGCGGATCGACCGTCTCGACGCCGGCCTGCAGCGCGAGCGCGGCGGTGAGCCAGCTCGGATCGAGCGCGCCGGACTCGACCAGCAGTTGACCGAGGCGGCGGCGTGGGGAGGCGGCCTGGGCCTGGAGGGCACGTTCGAGCGTCTCCGCCCCGAGGATGGCTTCGTCGACGAGGATGTCCCCGAGGCGGCGGCGTTCCATCAGTCCTCCCGGCCGACGCGCGGCTGCAGGGTCAACAGCTCGGCCAGCGGCACCGCGGGGGCGGGACGTTCGCCGTCCAGGAAGGTCAGCCCGCGGAACTCGCGGAGGGCCACGTCGCCGCGCACGTGGAACAGGCCCTGGGCCAGGGACGTCGGCCGATCGTGGTTCAAGAAGACGAAGACCCGCTCCCCGGGCTCGACCCACGGGGCCCCCGCGACGGTGAGGCACACCCCGGCGATGCAGCCGCCGGGGATCCACACGTCCGCGGACTCGTCGAGGTCGACGAGGTCGAGGGTCGCGACGGTCCAGATGCGGCCGCCTTCCCAGACGTTGCGGACGTCGACGACGTCGCCGAACACGGTGGCGTCGGAGAGCACGGCGAGCGCGGCGGGGTCGAGCGCGGCGGCGACGAGGGTGGCGCGAGCGGAGGTCAGGAGCGCGAGGAGCACGGGGCCTCCTTGGAGGTGAGGTTCCGACGACGCAAGACGGCGAGGGCGGCCACCGACGCCGCGAAGGCGCCGACCGCCGGGGAGGTGGCGCACGCCACGGCGCGGCGCCCTTCGACGGACTCGATCGGCTCGCCGGCGAGGTCCGGGTAGTGCCACTGGATGACCGCGATGTCGCTGGCGGCGAGGTCACGCTTGGACACCTCGCCGGCGGGAGCGGACGGGTACATCGTGGCGTCTTCGTGCTCGTCGTGCCCCAACCCGAGGGCGTGCCCGAACTCGTGGGTGAGCGCGTTCTGGAGGTCGACCCCCTCCTCCCCGTCGAGGCTCCACTGGTGGTGCTCGGTGTTGACGGCGAGGTCGAAGTCGACGAGCTCGCCGTCGTCCTTCGACCAGTTGCTGGTGACGGCCAGGAGGTCCTCCGAAGCATCCCAGTCGCCGGCGAAGTACACGACGTTCTGGTCGTCGTAGCCCCCGGTCACGCCGCGCTGCACGCCCCGGAACCGGTACTCCGCCGCCGACCCATCCACCCAGCTCCACGCTCCGGCGGCGCCCACGATGGCCGCGACCGCGCCGTCCTCGTCGAGCCCCGCGTCGTTGGTCGGGTCGGCGACGAAGTTGATCGGCAGGGAGCTCCACTTCAGGAGCGAGCCGTCCGCGTTGGTGAGGATCTGGTCCTCGGGTTCGGCGGCCGCCATCGCGACGAGCAGGAGGTGGAGCATCACGGCCTCTGCTCCGCGGATCGGCATCCCGCCGGGCCGGGATGAGCGGAATGTGGCGTGGGGCTGGCGCGCTGGCGACGCGCCGGGTACCCTGGTCACGGGAGGCACCATGCTCCAGCACTCCGCGCGTCCGTCCGCTCAAGTCCGCGAGGGCGAAGCCCCGAAGCAGGAAGCCACGGCCCAGCGGTCCGATCGGCAGTCGCGCCTCGGCAATTCGGCCATCGCCGATCGGCAGGGCGTCGGTGCTGCCGACGCCGGCATCGCCGACACCGAGCTCAGCTCCTGGCTCGACGCCGACGTCGATCGCGGGGGGCCCCACGGGGCGAGCACCGACAGCCTCGGCCCGATGCGGCCGGCCAAGGTCAGCCAGGGCACCTGGGGTGCCCTCGTCGGCAAGGCCGACAGTGTCGACCTGTTCTCGGCCGCCGACCTTGCGTCCAAGGCGCTGAGCGTCACCGACGGCACGCCGTGCAAGGTGCTGAAGGTCGACGGCTCGGGCGCCCTCCAGGTCGAGGTGCGGGTCGGCAAGGAGAAGAAGAGCGGGTGGGTCGCCGCGGCCACGTTCACCGAGCAGCCGCAGCTCAACCGCGACGACGACGCGCCGGGACTGAAGGACGACTTCGTGTACGCCTACCAGAAGGGCGACCACACCCCCGTCGACCCCAAGGGCACCGACACCGCGCAGGGCGCCCTCGGCGACTGCTACTTCATCGCCTCGATGGCGGCGGTGGCCAACGCCAGCCCCCAGTCCATCAAGGACGCCATCAAGTACAACCCCGCCAAGGAAACGTACACCGTCCGGTTCTTCGAGGAGAGTTACGGCGGCGCCGCCAAGCCCGTGTACATCGAGGTCGATGCCTACCTGCCCACGGTGCAGGGCAACCGGAACGACCCCGCCTACGCGGGGGAGCCGGGTGGCAAGCTGTGGCCTGCCATCATGGAGAAGGCCTACGCCAAGTGGAAGGGCGGCTACGAGGCGATGGGAAACGGTGGCTACGGCGCGCAGTCGATGGCCGAGATCACCGGGGCGCGCAGCGCGGAGAAGAACCCGCGCTCGATGAAGGAAGACGAGGTCATTCCTTACTTCGAGAAGGCGAAGAAGGATGGCATGGCCATCTATGCGGCGGTGGAGAACTCGCGGCAGTCCGATGTGCAGACCCCCTTCACCGGCTCGGGCGACAAGCTGAACGCGACGATCTCCCACACCCACCGGTGGAACCACGTGGTGCCCGGCACCGTGCAGATCGCGGACAAGGCCGGCAAGATGAAGGGCGGCATCCGCGACAACGGCAAGGACGGCGACGCCACGGGCTCGCTCACCGGCAGCCCCGTGCAGACCGGCTCCATCGACTACAAGAAGCACACGATGGCGCTGGAGCTGAAGTCCGGCCAGGGCCCCGCCGCCCCCGAGGACCTGGAGCTGCGCTTCAGCTACCAGGGCGTGGTCAACGCCGAAAAGGTGCTGGTCGCCAACCACGCCTACGCGTTCGACGGCGTGGTCAACGGCAAGGAGCTCCAGTTCTACAACCCCTGGGGTACCTGGCAGCCCAAGCCGATCACCCCGGCCGAGTTCCTCAAGCACTTCACGAACATCTCCACGAACAAGGCCCCTCAGGGGTCTACCCAGGCCTAGGCGGCCGGAGCGTCCATGGGCGAGTCCATCGTGCGGGTCGAACCCGGGCAGCCCATCGGGCCGCACCTGGTTCCGGGGGCCGTGGTTTTGCTGGCGTCCGGCGTGCACCGGGAGTCGCTGGTCATCGAAGCGAGCGTCACGCTGCGCGGTGAGCCGGGCGCCGTGCTCGACGCGGAGCGGCGGGGCCCGGCCCTGCTGGTCGATGTCGACGAGCTCGAGGTCGTCGTCGAGGACCTGACGGTGACGGGCGGGGCGGGCGAGGCCGGGGGCGGGCTCCGGCTCTCGGGGTGGAGCGAAGTGCGCCTGGTGCGGGTGCGCGTCGTGGGCAACGAAGCCACCGTGGCGGATGGTGGCGTCGGCGGCGGGATCTACGCGCACCGGGGGCTGTTGCGCCTGTCGGACTGCACCGTCGCCGAGAACCGGGCGCGGGCCGCCTCGGGGGTCGGGCTGTCGGGGGCGGCGCGCGGCGAGATCGTCGGCGGGCGCATCGAGGGCGACGTGGTGGTGCTCGATGGGGCCGAGCTGACCGTGGTGGGCGGGGTCATCACCGGGGCGCTGCGTGCCCGCGGCACCACGACGCGGGCCCCCACGGTGGTCCTGCGCGGCGTCGCCGTCGAGGGCGGAGTGGAGAACGACGTGAATCTGCCCGCGGCGCTCGTCGTCGAAGACTGCTGATGACGCGTCTGCTCTTCGCCGTGGGGGTGCTGTCCCTCTTCGCGTGCACCGGCACGTCCACCGACTCGGGCGACGCCAACTGCGACGGCGTGGTCGAGGTGGAGCAGGTGTCGCTCCGGAGCGACGCCGACGGCGTGCTCACCGTCCCGGTGGCCGTCGACGCCAACGACGACGCGTTCATGGTCATGGTCGCGCGCGACGGTGGCCTGGTCAGCGCCGACACGGTGGTCGACGCCGAGGGCGACGTGCGGCTGTCCTGGGAGGACTGGTTGAGCGGTCGCGACTCGCTCACCAACGCGTTCTACGCGTCCAGCGAGGTCACCTCGTTGAACTGGCCCATCCGCGCCGAGGACGCGCCGCTCGGCGCCGGCGAGTGGACGGTGTACGCCTCGACCCTCGACGCCGACGGCTACCCCAAGGCACGGCAGGACGCGACGGTCACCGTGGTCCGGCGTTCGTGCGTCGCGGGCACGCCCACCCTCAAGGTCACCGTGGTGTATGCCCAGGGCCTCGACGAGGACCGCGAGGTCGCGACGGCCGTCGAAGCGGCCGTGCTCCGGTGGGCCCAGATCTATGGGGCGTACGGCTTGGAGCTCGACGTCAGCTACGCGAGCTCCGACCTCGCCACCAGCGTGTCGGAGCCGCTCCCGGGCGGCGACGAGTACGGCCCCCTCTACGAAGACATCGGCGAGGGCGTGGTCGTCGTCGTCGCGGACGACGTCGACGGGTACGCCGACCTGTACGGCGAAGCGGGTGGCATCCCCGGCCCGTACGTCGCCTCGGGGCACTCGGCGGTCGCGGTGAGCTGGTTGGTGCACGCGGGCACCGACGCGGCGTTCACCGACGACGAGGTGCTCGTCTTCGGAGAGACGATGGCCCACGAGGTCGGGCACTACCTGGGCCTCTTTCACCCGGTCGAGATGGACTGGTCGTTGTGGGACGCGCTGTCCGACACCAAGCGCTGCACGTCCGAGTCGGCCTGTGAAGCGGCCCTGGGCGACAACCTGATGTTCCCGTACCCGGTGTGCGGCGAGCGGTCGTGCACCGAACAGACCGTCCTGTCCGACGACCAGTCCGGCGTGCTCGGGCTGAATGTGGGGTTCCGATGATGCTCCTCTGGGCCGCGGTCGCCGCGGCCAGCCCCGTCGCCGACCAGCTCCGTGCGCGCGACGGCGTCGAGTGCGTCGCGCTCGGCGAGGCCTCCGCTGCGCTCCGCGACGAGCTGCTCGCGCTCGCCGCGCCGGCGACGTTGCCGGCGTCGGTGCCGATGCGCGCGGCGCAATGCCTGGCCGAGCGGTTCGGCGAG
>SXOM01000066.1 GCA_005776735.1 Pseudomonadota bacterium | reverse complement strand
TTCCGCCCTTCCACCAACGAACGCGACCAACTGCTCGCCGAGGCCGAAGATGAACTCCGGCGTCGAGGGGCGGTCAGAAACGGCGACCTGATTCTGCTCACCATTGGCGAGCCGATCGGAAAGCCCGGCGGCACCGGCCCCGCGGCCACCGGCGTCGGCCAGTACAGCGGCGGCGCGTCGGCGTCGCCCACGCGGTGCGCGGCCCCGCCGGGAATCAGCACCACCGCGCCGGGCTGGAGCACCTCGTCGCGGTCGGCGACGTGCAGCGTGCCGCTTCCGGACACCATGATGTACAGGCGCGCGACGTCGCCCCCGGTGGAGGACCACCCCGCGGGCGCCTGGAGCTGCGCATGCAGCACGGCGTGGGCGTGGAGGAGCGGCAACAGGTCGAGCCAGGCGTTCATGGCGCCGGATGTATCACGCCCGCCTGCGTGGTCAGCCCTCGGCGATGGAGCGCACCCGCGCGGCCCACGCCGCATCGGCGCCCCCGAGCGCACCGGCCGCATCGAGCACCTCCACCAGGCGACGCCCCGGTGCCGCGACCGTCGGCGCGACCCCCGCCGGCGCGCGCACGTCGGCTCCCAGCGCGTCGATCGCGCTGGCGATGTGCTGGCGCCGCTCGGCGTAGGCCATCGCCCCCAGCTCGTGCGCCGGGATGGGCCGCCCCACGATGTGCACCTGCGGGGCCACGGGCAGGTCGGTGCGTCCTCCGGCCACGCCGCCGCGGAACGCCACCGGCACCACCGGCCACCCGCGCTCGAGCGCGAGGTCGGGCCAGATGGACGAGATCTTCCCGATCGGCGCCCCCACCTCGGTCTGGCGGGTGCCTTCGACATGAGCGAGCAGCGAGACCGTCCGGGGCACCGCGTCGAGGACCGGGCGCAGGCTCGCCGGCCGGTCCTGGTCGAACCACACGATGCGCGGCGGGTCGCGGTGGCCGGGGTAGCTGGTCATCGCGGCGTGCAGCTTCCCGAGCCATCGCGTCTGGTGCTCGACCTTGGCCAGCGCGCGGATGGGCCGCCCGGTGTGGGCCGCCACCACCGCGGTGAACAGCACACTCTCGAGGTAGCTCTCGTGGTTGGCGAGGAACAAGACCGGCCCCCGCAGCGCCGCGAGCTCGGCGGGCGCCTCGACGCGCAGCTCGGCAAGCCAGGTCGCGGCCAGGGCCTCGAGCACGGCCTCGCCGGGCCACGGCCCGACGTCGAGCTGACGCCGCCACCACCGGGTGACCGGCGCGAGGTCCAGATCGCGGACCGCGCCCCGGCGCGCGACCACCGGGTTGCCCGCGGTGACGTCGATGGCGACGGTACGCAAGGGGCGGGTGGTCGACCACGCCACGCCGGCATCGACCCGGATCGCGCCCGGATGACCGCCGAGCGTCGCCGCAGCCAACTCGCGAGTCGCCAGCTCGGCAGGGTCGTCGGTCCCGTACACCGCGGCCACCGTCCCCGGCAGCCAGTCGTTCGCGAGGACCTCGGCGCGAGAGAGCGTCGCGGTGTCGCCGTCGATGCGGGACAACGCCACGCCGGGTGTGGCCACGCCGTGCAGGAACGCGCGCCGGGCGCTCGGCGCCGCCCGGCCGATCGGCCCCTTGGGGAGGAGGACTTCGTCCAGTTCGACGTACACCACACAGGTGTCGTCGGCGTCGTAGAGCCACAACCCCACGCGAGGCCGGCCGGCGTTTACGCCGAGCGCCCGCGCCTCGACGCGCGGCGTCCCCGAAGGCACCCCACCGCGCAGGACCAGGCGGCGGAGGCGCGCCGGATAGGCGGCGTGGCCGTCGGGGACGTCGAACCAGCGGCCCATGTCGTCGTGGGGCACCACGTGGGTCATGCCGTCGAGCAGGACGTCCGGAGCGAGACCTTCGCGCAAGAGGGCGCGCGCGCCGTTGCTCCCGCGTGCGAGCACGGTGTCGACCGCTTGGAACCCGGGGCCGTGGAACAGCGCGCCAGAGCGGTACAGCTCGTCCCCCGCCTGCTCGTCCGCTTCGCCGCTCTCCAGCGGCGGCAGCTCGGGTACCGTGAGGTCGGCCGCGGCGCGCGCACGGAAGTACGGCGCGTCGCGCGGACCGAGGACGACCTGGTCCCCGTCCAGGTGCAGCTCGATCCGGCGGGGGGTGCCGTCCGGGAACGTGAGCCAGCGCAACGCCGCGCCCTCTTCCAGGCCGGCGGCACCCGTCGCCGTCAGGGCGTGCATCGCCATCGTCATCATCGCGGCGGCAGGGACCGTCCACGTGGGCCGGTGGTCCACCGGCACCGCCAGCTCGACCGTCGCCGGGCGCTCGTCTTCGACGACGCGCATCGCGAACCTCGGCATGGTGTAGATCTTCTTGCCGTCGACCCACAGGTGTCCTTCCGCCGAAACAAGCATCCCACTGTCGTCAGTCTTGCTCTCAAGTACGCGAACTTCGGTCTGGACCACACCGTTTTCGGGCACCACCTGCCCCCGGTACTTCCACACCATCGCCTCGCCGTTGGCCACCGGCTCGAACCGCGGCCGGCGGAGGCCGACACACTGGCCCGAATCGACCATCGCCACCTGGAGCAACTGCAGGAGCGCCTCGATGCCCAGCGAGCCCGGCTGCACCGGGTCCTGGTAGAAGTGCGCCGCGAAGAACCACTGGTCCGACCGGACGTTCATCTCGCCACGGTACCAGCCGTCGGCCGCGCGCCACGCCCGGTCGAGCAGCTGCAGGCGGTGGCCCGCCATGGCCGGGACATCCGACTGCCGCGGCACCGACACCGGTTCGGCCGGCGCCGCGAGGCGTGCGCGCTCGGCCTCCGTGCTGCCGACGCCCACCTGGTTCTCGAACGCGGCGGGCGGAAAAAACCCGAAGACCGTCTTCATCTCGAGGACCGGGCCGACCGCGTCGACCATCGCGACGGCAAAACTCACCAGCACCATCCCGCCGCTGCGCGAGATGCGCTCCAGGCGGGCGGTGGTGGTGATGCGGCCGGTGCGGGGCGTGACCTCGCGGTGCACCGTGCAGGTGCCGTCGAGGTTTCGGAACAGGAAGTCGTCCTCGCCGAGCGCGCACCCCGTCCAACTCGCGAGCCACCCACACGGCTGGAGCGCCGCTTCGAGCAGCACACAGAACGGCATCACCGGGTGCCCGTTCTCGCCGAAGTACCAGGCATCGACCGGAACGTCGTACTCTACCACCGCGGCGGTGCCGGCCGTCTGGCCGCCCATCTTCCCCTCGGTGCGGCGGACGCGCGACATGAAGTGGTAGGGCGGCCCGGGCAGCCGCGCGACCCGGCGCGGGCCGTCGTAGGGGGCATACATGGGCCCGAAGGCGTCGGTGGGGCGCCCCCACGCACAAGCGAGCATGGCAGCCCATCCATATTCTGCTCCATCGTCCGCGATGGCGCCGTGGAGCCACGGCACGAACTCCGGGCGCTCCAGCGGCCAGTCCGGCACGAGCTCCACGCCCATGGGGTCGGCGTGGAAACACTTCAACCCGTCGACGGTACACAGGACCTGGGCCACCAGGCGCGGGCGCGGGCCGACGTGCAGCTCGGTGACGAAGACCTCGTACACGAGCTTCTTGCTCCGCGGGGTCACCTGTCCGCGGCACACCAGCTTGAACGGGGTGTCCTTGATCGGTTCGAAGCGCCAGCCGTCGTTGCGCAGCGTGGCGCCGGCGACCACGAGGTACTGGTACATCGCCTGCAGGCAGCCATCGAACATCAACGTCCCGGGCATGCACGGGTCGTTGAAGAAGTGACCGTGGAAGAACCACAGGTCAGGCCGGATGTCGAGCTCTGCCCGCAGATATCCGCGCTTCCACGGCCCACCGCCGAGGTCGAAGCTCAGGCGGTCCATCAACAACATGCGGTCGGCCGGGACCCCGGGCGTCCACGTGTGGGTGTCGGCGCGGCGGAAGGCCGGTCCGAGCACACCCGCGACGTCTCCACGCGCCATCGCTTCGAGTTGCGGCCGTTCGAGCATGTTCGTGGCGGGAATTGCTGCTGGAGCGTCCACGTGGCCCGGGCCGGGCTCGTGCGTGGCCGCGTCCCAGATGCAGCCGCCGGAGTTGTCGAGCTCGGCGTCGGAGAAGAAGCCCGCCTGGCCCTCCTTCACCGACAGGCGCGCCTTGCCCCCCACGTGGCAGTCGTACCGGAAGAAGAACATCCGGATGTCGCCGAGCTTGGCGTGCTGGTCGATACGGATGTCGTACCGGAGCGTCTCGCCGACCTTGGGGAGCTCCCCCTTGTAGGTCAGCGTGCAGCCGAGGAGGCGGTAGATCCGCTCGGACTTGTTGAGGAAGTCGATGCCCTGCCAGCTCCCGAGCAACAGGTCGGCCTGGCCCGACTCGATCATCAGCCCCCCGGGCATGCGGCCTTCGTGCAGGTACCACGCGTCGTCCCGCAGGTCGGTCTCGGTGACGATGCGGCCGCGACCGAGCTTCCGCGGGGGGCCTTCGATGCCGAGCACCCGGTCGGCCAACAACAGCGGCGGTTCGGGCATCCGGACCACGCGCCGGTAGGCGTCGAGCTCGGCGAAGTCGGGGCCGAAGAGGGTGGTGATGGAGCCGTTGGCGCCCATCTCGAGCTCGGCGCGGCTCAGGCGGGGGCCCGGCAACTCCGAGCCAGGGCGCCATCCACCCTCGGCGACCGGTGCCGGTGCCGCAGGCGCAACGACCGTCGGCGCCACGGCCACCGCCGGCGGGGGCGGAGCGGGCCGCGCGGCCGCGGGT
>SXOM01000515.1 GCA_005776735.1 Pseudomonadota bacterium | reverse complement strand
GCCGCCGCCGCCGCCTTCACGGCGGTCCTCGGCGAGGTTGACGCGGAGGGCGCGACCGTCGAGGTCGGCACCGTTCCACTTCTGGATCGCGCTGTTGGCCTCTTCGGCGGTGGCCATGTCGACGAACGCGAAGCCGCGGCTGCGGCCCGTGTCGCGGTCGAGCATCAGGCGGACGCCCTTGACCTCACCACACTGAGAGAAGGCGGAACGGAGAGAATCTTCCTGGGTGCGGAAGGACAGGTTGCCCACGAACAGACGGTTGCTCATCACACTACTCACTTTCGGATCGTTACCACCCGCCCCGCGGATGCGGACACCGGGTCGGCGGCGTGCTATGGCGACGCCCCCAGGCGCGCAAGTCCTTTCGCTGAGTTTTTTGCGAATTCGCCGCGACCCGGCGGTCGACGGCCTCCGCCGGGCGCGTCCAGGCGGCCGAAAACCGATCCAGCCAACTTCTGGCAGCCCCCGACGATAGGGCGGCGGGGTGTTGATCGAGGTCGCCGTCCCGCTGCCCGTGCACGCCCGGTTCACGTGGCGGGCTCCTCATGCGCTCGCCGTCGGCGTGCCCGTCGTCGTTCCGTACGGCCCGCGTGAGCTCGTCGGCTGGGTGGTCGGCCCGGGCCTCCCCCCACCCGACGACGTGCCGGTCAAGCCCATCCGCGACGTGCTGGGCGACGAGCCGGTCTTCGACGCCGATCAGCTCGCGTTCTACCGCTGGATGGCCGACTATTACCTCGCCCCCCTGGGGGAGGTGGTCGCGGCCGCCACCCCGGCCGACACCACCGCGGCCACACGTCGCACCTTCGTCCCCACCGAAGCGGGGATCGAACGCCTCGCCGTCGACCCCCCTCCGGGGCCCCGCGGCACCGTGCTGCGCGAGGTGGTGGCGCGGCCCGGCCTCACCCGCACGGCGCTCGAACGGCGCCTGCACGACGAGGTCGCCACCGTCCCCCACGTGCTCGCGGCGCTCACGGCGTCCGGCTGGGTCCGCGGCGACGACGTGGTGGTCGCGGGGGTTCGCGACGAGGAGGCGTGGGTGGTCGCCACCGGCCCCGCCTCCGAGGCGGTGCGGTCGCCGCGCGGGCGGGAGGTGCTCGCCAGGCTCCCCGCGCGTGCGGCCGACCTCCCGGCGGGCGTCGTGGCCACCCTCGTCAAGCACGGCGCAGCGGCGAAGGAGCGGCGCCCCCGCGGGGGTGCCATCGGGGCGCCCGCGCCCACGCCCACCGCGGCGCCGTCCCTCAATCCGGCCCAGCGCGCGGCCGTGGCCGCCGTGGCCGGCGCGGGCACCTGGCTGCTCCACGGGGTCACGGGTGCCGGCAAAACCGAGGTGTACCTTGCGTTGGCCGAGAAGGCGCTCGCCGCGGGGGCCCAGGTCCTCGTGCTGGTGCCCGAGATCGCGCTCACCCCGCAGCTCTGCGCACGTTTCGAGGGCCGGTTCCCCGGCCAGGTCGCGGTGCTGCACAGCGCGCTCGCCGCGGGCGAAAAGCTGCGCGAGTGGCGGCGCATCCGGTCCGGCGGCGCGGGAGTGGTCGTCGGTGCGCGCAGCGCCGTCTTCGCGCCGTTCCACCGCCTCGGCCTCGTCGTGGTCGACGAAGAGCACGACGACTCGTACACGCAGGACGAGGGCGTGCGCTACCACGGCCGCGACCTCGCGGTGGTGCGCGCCGCGCGCGCGGGGGCGCCCTGCGTGCTCGGCTCGGCCACCCCCTCGCTGGAGTCCTGGCGCAACGCCAGCTCCGGGCGGTACCACCTGCTACAGCTCCTCGACCGGGCCACCGCCCGCCCGGTGCCCACCCTCGAGGTGGTCGACATGCGCGCGGTCACCAAGGCCGCCGGCGGCACCGCGCCGCTGTTGGCCCCCGAGGTCGACACCGCGGTGCGCGAAGCGCTCGCCAGCGGCGGAAAGTCGATTCTCCTGTACAACCGGCGTGGGTTCGCCACGTTCGTGCAGTGCACGTCGTGCGGCGGCAGCTACGACTGCCCGAGCTGCGGGGTGGCGCTGGTCTACCACCAGGCCATCGGCCGGATGGACTGCCACTACTGTGGCTTCCGCCGCACCTTCCCGGGCGACTGTCCCCAGTGCGCGGTGCCGCTCCAGCTGCTCGGCCGCGGCACCGAGCGCATCGAAGCGCAGCTCGCCGAGGCGTTCCCCGACGTCGCCATCGGCCGGATGGACGCCGACACCACCCGCGGCAAGGGGGCCCACGCCCGCATCCTCGACGACTTCCGCGACGGCCGCACGCGCCTGCTCGTGGGCACCCAACTGGTGGCCAAGGGGCACGACTTCCCCGACGTCACGGTCGCCGCCGTCCTCGGCGCCGACCACATCCTCGGCATGCCCGACTTCCGCAGCGCCGAGCGCACGTGGGCGCTGGTCACGCAGCTCTGCGGTCGTGCGGGTCGCGGCGCGGCGGCGGGCCGGGTCTTCGTGCAGACCCAGCACCCCGAACACCCCGTGTTCTCCTGCGTGGGCGACATGGCGTCGTTCGCGCAGGGCGAGCTCGAGCTGCGGGCCATGCTCGGGTACCCCCCGTTTTCGTCGCTGGTGCTCGTGCGGATCGAGGGCGCCGAGCGCGCCGACGCACGCGCGGCGGCCAGCTCGTTCGTCGCGCAGGCCCGCGAGCAGGCCCGGGCCTACCCCGGGGTCGACGTGCTGGGCCCGGCCGCCGCGCCCCTGCCCCGCCTGGTCGGGCGCTGGCGCTTCCAGGCCGTCCTCCGCGGCAAGGACCGGCGCGCCTTCCGTGCGTTCCTGGCCGCACACCACGCGTCCTGGCGCCTGGCGACCGGCGTGCGCCGCATCATCGACGTCGATCCCCGCTCCATGATGTGATCGGCCTCCGAAGCGACGGCCGGTGCGGCGTCCCCGGTTACCCTCCGGGCGTGGCCGCCCTGGACCGCCCCCACCGCCTCAGCACCTCCCCTGCGTGGGTGTGGCGGGTGCACCCCGCCGCGATCGCCCTG
>SXOM01000514.1 GCA_005776735.1 Pseudomonadota bacterium | reverse complement strand
CCCGCGCCGACTTCGCGCAGGTGCTGACCGGGCCGCTCGCGGGTCCGGCCCACGAGGTGCTGGTCGGCCTGGATCGTGCGCCGCGGGCGCGTCACCGCTCGCCGGGCGGGGCCGCGGTGCTCAGCGCGCTCGTGCCCGGCGCGGGCCAGGCATGGTCGGGCGACTGGGGCGACGCCGCCGCGGCCTTCTTGGTGAACGGGCTCTTCGTCGCGGGCACCGTGGAGCTCGCGCGCACCGAGCAGGTGCCGGGCGCGGTCGCCGTGGGCCTGGTCGGCGCGACCTTCTGGGGCGGGAACGTGCTCGCGGCCGCCGACTCGGCGCGGCACTTCGACGCCCGCTCCTGGGCCGATCGGCTCGCGCCGCTCGCGCCGTTCCGGTGCACGCTGCGCCTGACCCCCGAACCGGCGTGCCGGGCGACCTGAATCGGCGTGGGTGCTTGCGACCGGGGGGGCGCCGGGTGAGCTTGCGCCGTGTCCAGCCCCCCCTCCCGCCTGGCGTGGTTGCCCGCGCTCCTCGTCGGCCTGTGTGGGGTGTGGGCGTTCTGCGGCCCCGCGCTCCTGGATCCGCTCAACCGCCTGGCGACCGGCCTCTACACCGAAGGCCCCGGTCACCTGTGGGGCTTGTGGCTCGGCGCGCTCGACGTGCCGGAGCACGGCGGGCTGGTGCGGACGTCCACGTCGGGGTGGCCGGGCTTCTTCCAGTCCCACCTGATGGACCCGATCAACCTCGTGGTCTTCGCGCCGGTCTTCTGGTTGGCGGGCGCCGACGCCGACGCGGCGGCGCTGGCGTGGAACGCGCTGCACGCCGCGGCGCCGCTGGTGGGGGCGTGGTCGGTGTGGCGCCTCGCGGTGCGGCTGCTCGGACGCACGCACGTCGCGTTGCCCTGGGCGGCGATGCTCGGGGCGATCGCCCTGGTTCTGTCTCCCTACTACCTTTCGTATCCGCTCATGGGGCGCACCGAGTACCTGCCTGCGGTCCTGTACCCGTGGCACCTCGCGCTCCTGCACGAGTGGATGCGCCGCCCCCGGGTCGACGACGTGGGCGACGTGGCGCCGGCGCCCGGCGTGGGCGTGGGGGTGTCGGCCGGCGCGGTGCTCGGCGCCGCCGCGCTCGGCGGGTGGTACCTCGCGGTCTTCTTGGCCCTGGCGAGCGTGGTCTTCGCCGTGGCCTGGTCGCGTCGCCTCCCGCTCGGCGAAGCGCTCGGTCGCCTCGGCTTCGTCGCGCTCGTCGCGGTGCCGATCACGTTTCCGGCGGCGTGGGCGCTGGTCAGCTTCGGCATGCCGGTCGACGTCACCGGCCTCGTCTCGGAGCCCGTGCGCTGCGTCTCGGTAGCGCAACTGGTGCGGATGGTCCCCAGCGACGACACCCCGCGGCTCGACTACGAGCCGTACATCGGCCTGGTCCCGCTCCTGGCGTGCGCGGTGGCCGCGGCGTTGCGCCCACGGCGGGAGTGGGTGTGGTTCGGCGCCGCCGGGCTCACGCTCAGCTTCGCGGTGGGCGCCAACCTGTCGTTCGGCACCGAGGTGGCGCCGGACTGTGGCCGGGCCATGGCGGGTCCCCTCGCGGTGGTGCGGGCGCTGATCCCGCCGTTGAGGGCGATGCGGAGCTGGTCGCGCATCATGGTGGTCGCCAGCGCGGTATCCACGGGCGCGCTCATCGTGCTCGTCGGGGCGGCCGCGCCCAAGCTGCGGCGCGCGCTCGGCCCGATCACGCTGCTCGTCGGCGGCCTGATGGTGGCCGACCAGGCGACCTACCCCGTCCGGGTGCCCTGGGTTCCGGACACCTTCACCCACCGCCCGCCGCCCCGCTTCGCCGATGCGTTGGCCACGTTGCCGCCCGGCCCGGTGCTGACCTACCCCATCGACGTGCGGCTCCGGTTCAGCGGCCTGGAGGAGCACGGGTTGTGGAACCTGTGGTTCCTCGACCGCGACCGGCCGATGAGCGCGGGCGCCCTGGGGGCGCGCGACGCCACCGAGTCCTACGCGGTGCTCACCCAGGAGGTGTCGGAGTGGGCGGTGACCACCGCCGAAGACTGCGGCGGGCGCGGGGATCGGGCGGCGGTGCGCAAGAGCCCGCCCGACGTCCCGTTCCCGGACATGGACCTCGAGGACATCCGCGCTTCGGCGGTCAACCTGCTCCTCCGCGGGTACGTCGGCGCCATCGCCGTCGAGGACATGGAGGGCGGCGGCAACCTGCGCGTCCTCCTCGGGAGCGCCCTGGGGCCGCCCGCCTTCGACGAAGACGGCGTCCTCGCCTGGGACCTGCGCCAGATGCCGTTGGAGCACTTCGCGGGCAGCTTTCCGTACACCCCCGCTGAGCCCGCACCCTGATACGCCGGGCGGGATGCGCCCTCCGGACCGAGGCTGGACCTGGCGTCGGGCACCCGACGGGCGCCTCGCCGTGCGTCATCAGGGCCTCCCCGCGCGCCTGGAGGTGGTCGCCGCGGCGGGCGCGCCCGCGCCGAGCTGGGATGCGCGGCGCAGGCCGCTCTGGAATTTCCTCAAGCAAACCGCCATGCCCCAGCGCTGCCAGCTCCGCTTGTGAGCCGCGGTCCCCGGCCCGCAGGCGCGGCAGCACCCAGTCCCCACGATTG
>SXOM01000513.1 GCA_005776735.1 Pseudomonadota bacterium | reverse complement strand
GTGCTCCAGGGTTCGGCGATCTTCGTCGGGTTGCCGTTCTTGCAGCGCTTCGCCGGCCGCGGGAGCGCCCAGGCGTGCGGCGAGGGCCTGCCCAAGCGGTTCGGGGTGTTCTTCTGGGGGAACGGCAACCGGCCGGACCGCTGGACCCCGACCAGCGACGGCGCGGACTGGGAGCTGAGCGAAGAGCTCGCCCCGCTCATCAACGTGAAGTCCAAGCTCGCCGTGGTCAGCGGGTTGTCGGTGAAGGTTCCGAACCTGCTCCCGCACACCTCGGGCGCCGGCGGTCTCCTCAGCGGCATGGCACCGATCTCCGAAGGCGGCACGGAGAGCTTCGCCGGTCCGACCATCGACCAGGTCATCGCCGCCGAGGTGGGCGGCGACACGCTCTTCCCGTCGTTGCAGACCGGCGCGACCGACTGTTCCGGCGAGTCGTGGAACGGGCGGGACAGCCGCAACCCGCCGGAGACCGACCCCTACACGCTGTACGAGCGCCTTTTCGGGCCCACCTTCCGCGAGCCCGGCGAAGAGGGCATCGTCGACCCGACGCTCGGCCTGCGCCGCAGTGTACTCGACGCGGTGATGGGAGACATCGGCTCGCTCCAGGCGCGGCTCGGCGCGGACGACAAGGCGCGCCTCGACCAGCACCTCACCGGCGTGCGGGAGCTCGAGACGCGCCTGGCCCGCCTGGAAGAGGACCCCCCGTCGTTGGAGTCGTGCGGGCGCCCCGCCACCGAGCCGTTGGCGAGCTACCCCGACGTCGACGGCCGGCCGCAGATCAGCGCGCGCAACCGCATCATCGCCGACATGTTGGCGATGGCGTTGGCCTGCGACCAGACGCGCGTCTTCGGCCACTACCTGACCGACCCGGTGAGCAACCCCTTGTTCCCCGACGCGACCGCCGGCCACCACAACCTGACCCACGACGAGGGCGGCGATCAGCCCGAGGTGCACGCCATCACCACGCAGATCGTGGCGGAGCTGGCCTACCTGCTCGAAGCGCTCGACGCGGTCCCCGAAGGCAGCGGCACGCTGCTCGACAACTGCTGCGTGCTCGGGTGCAGCGAGGTGGGTCTCGGGCAGACGCACTCCATCGACGACGTGCCCATCGTCCTCGCGGGCGGGTTGTGCGGTGCGCTGCAGACCGGGATCCACCACCGCAGCTACACCGGCGACAACTCCGCGAGCCTGATGCTCAGCATCATCCGCGCCATGGACATCCTCGCGCCGAGCTTCGGCAGCGACGACGCCTACACCGAAGACGGCCTGTCCGAGATCGAGGTCTGACGATGCGCAGCCCCGCCCGCGCCCTGGTGCTGCTCCCCGTGCTCGCCGCCGGCTGCGAGCCGGAGCCGGTCGACGAGGGCACGTGCTCGGTCGAGGACGCCCCGCAGCTCCTCGTGGTGCGCACCCTGCGCTTTGCGCTCGCCGACGACGCGGGGGTGTCCGAAGGCTTCGATCTGGACGGCCTGAACACGGCCGAGAAGGGCGACGACGGGTGCGGCATCGGCGACTACGTCGACCCCGACGGGGTCCCGGGCATCGACAACGCGTTCTCGCGGCTGGTCCCGGCGATGAACTCGACCGAGGCCAAGATCGAGGTGATCGAGGGCCTGGTCCAGTCGGCGATCGACTCGGGAGAGCTCCTGATCACGCTGGAGCTCGGCGGTGTGGACTCCTGGGACGACGATGCGTGCGTCGCCGGCGCGGTCGGCCAGGCGGTCGGCACGCCGATGCTCGGCACCGACGGCCTCATCCTCGACGGGCAGACCTTCGACCGCGACGAGGAGGTGGGCACGGTCGCCCTCTCGAGCGCCACGATCCGGGACGGGGTGCTCGAGGGCACCGGCCTGAGCGTCGACCTTCCGGTCCAGATCCTCAATGCGAAGCTGGACTTCCCGCTTCGTGACGGGCGCCTCCGCCTGGAGCCGGGCACCGACGACGTGTACGCGGGGCTCCTCGCCGGCAAGGTGAGCGCCGCGTACGTCTTCTCGGTGGCGCTCACCGAGAACGTCGACGCCAGCGTGGCCGAGCTCTTGGGCGTGGTCCTCACCGCCAACAGCGACTTCGACGACGAAGACGGCACGTACTGCGGCGCGATCTCGGTGACGTTGGCCTTCGAGGCCGTGGGTGCCTGGTACTACGAGGAGTGATTCATGCGACGTCGGCTCGGACTCAGTCTTTGCGGGGCCCTGGTGCTCGCGTGCTCCAACCCCGGCGGCGACGCCACGTTGCCGCCGCCGCCGCCGCCGCCCACCCCGGTGACGCCGGAGGTCCCGCCGGAGCCGCCGCCGCCGGCCGACCTGCTGCCGCCGCCCTGGGGTGATCTCGGCCTGCGCTATGGCACGGCCACGGTCGCCAAAGTCGACCCGGGCGTGGTGCTCCTGACGGCGCCGCCCGCCGACGTGGCCGCGCTCGACGTGCTGTACGCCGACTGGCAGAAGGCGCTGGCGGCCCAGGGCTACACCACCGCCGGCGGCGGTTGGAAGATCGCCGAGGACGCGGCCGACCCCTATGTCAAGGGCGACCAGCGCGTGTCGATCGCGCACGGCGTGGTGCGCGAGGTGGCGTACCTGTACGCCGAGGACCTGCAGAAGGTCGACCCGAGCGCGGTCGCCACCCAGGCGGTCGACGGCGCGGTGCTCAAGCTCCTCCCCGGCGAGGAGCCCACGGCCGTGGCCGAGGAGGAGCCCAAGCTCAAACCCGGCGAACTCCCGCCCAAGCTGCGGCCGACCCTGCGGGAGTCGCCGCGGGAAGGAAAGGCGGATCGCCCGCGCGGCAAGCGGGATCGCGACAAGAAGAAGGGCGACTGATGTCCTGGGTCGTGGTCCTGGCGGGGCTCGCCGCGGCGACCCCGCGCGACTTGCTCGTGTCATTGGCGCCGCCCGCGGGCTCCCCCCGCCAGCTCGACGCGTGGACCGCGGCCATCGCGCGCGACCAGGCCGCGGCGCTCCGGTGCATCCGGCCCGCCGCCGTGCTCCGCACCTACCGGGCGACCCCGGTCCTCTTCCTGCGCATGGACGAAGCCGCGACCGCACGGGCCGCGAACTGCCCGGGCGTGGAGTCGATCGTGCCCAACCGCACGTTCCGCCCGCTGGTCGCGCAGAGCGTACCCCTGATCGGCGCCGACGCGGCGTGGTCGACCTACGGCTACGGCGGCGCCGGCACGGCGGTCGCCGTGCTCGACACCGGCGTGGACTGGACGCAGGCCGACCTCGGCGGCTGCTTCGGCGCCGGCTGCAAGGTGGTGTACGGCTACGACTTCGCCGACGGCGACGACGACCCGGACGACTGCCACGGCCACGGCAGCAACGTCGCGGCGATCGCCGCCGGGACCGACGGCGTGGCGCCGGACGCGGACATCGTCGCCTACAAGGTCTTCGGGGGGTCGTCCTGCGCCGACGCCACCGACGCCGACATCGCAGCGGCGCTCGACGACGTCGTGCTCCAAGCGGCGGCCTACAACATCGTCGCGGTCAACCTGTCCATCGGCACCGACGACTACCGCACCTCGGCCAGTTGCGACGGCACCGGCACCGCCACCGAGACCGCGGTGAACACCGTGTACGCCGCCGACGTCGCGCTGATCGGCGCCGCGGGCAACGACGGCGATTCCGACGAGGTCAGCTTCCCCGCGTGCCTGCGGCGCGTCCTGGCGGTGGCCAACACCTACGACGCGACCGCGGGCTCGACGAGCTGGTGCACCAACGACGCGTGCTCGACGTGGTGCACCGACAGCGCGCCCGGCGTCGACTCCTTGAACTGTTCGAGCAACGGCGGCAACATCGTCGACCTGGCCGCGCCCGGGACGACGATCACGGCGGGCGGCCAATCGATGGGGGGCACGAGCCAGGCCAGCCCCCACGTCGCGGGCGCCGTCGCGCTCTTGAGCGGGGTGGTGCCCGGAACCCGACCCAACCGGATGGAGACGTGGCTCGTGCGGAGCGCCGTGAGCGTGACCGACGCGCGCGGCTCCACCACCTACACCTACCCGCGCCTCGACCTCGACACGATCCTCGCGGGCAGCGTCGACGACCTGTCCGTCGCGTCGGTCGACCTGGTGAGCACGGTCGCGGTGCTGCCGGGCGCGGTCCTCGAGCTCGGCGCCACGGTCCAGAACCGGGGCCCCGGCCCCGTCGACGGCACCGAGCTGTGGCTCGCCAGCGACGACGCCGACCTCGACGTCGGCGAAGGCGGTCCCACCGCAGTCGGCGAGGTGCCCGTCGGGGGGAGCGCCGCCGTCGCGGGTCTCCCCGTCACGGTGTCCGCGGATTGCCGCGAGGACCACGTCGCCACGGTCACCGTCACCCTCCGCGACGCCGACGGCAGCTACCTCGACGAGGGCGACATCACCCTCTCGTTGCGCTGCGTGGTCGACGAGGACGACGACGGTGTCGACCCCCGCGACGGGGACTGCGACGACACCGACGACACCATCTTTCCCGGCGCGCCCGAGACCTGCGACGGCGCGGACCAGGACTGCGACGGGGGGATCGACGGCCCGGCGAGCCTCGACGCCCTCACCTGGTACGCCGACGCCGATCTCGACGGCTACGGCGACGCGGCCACCCCCACCGTGGACTGCGCCGCCCCGGCGGGGTTCGTCGCCGACGCGACCGACTGCGACGACGGCGACGCCGCGCGCCACCCGGGCGCGACCGAATCGTGCGGCGCTGCGCTCGACGCCGACTGCGACGGGGTGCCCGGCGCCGAGGACCCCGACGCCGACCCCGCGCCGTGCGCCGAGCCCGACCCCGACACCGGCGAACCGGAGCCCCCCGCGTGCGGCTGTTCGGGGACGGGAACCACACCGACGCTCGTGGCGCTGGGGGCGGCCGTCGCCGCCGCCGTCCGACGCCCCGGCCGCCGCCGCTCGTGAAGAACCGCACCCGGTTGGTCGTAGGAGGCCTCATGCTCACCGCTCTCGCCGTCGGATTCGCCCTCGCCCGTTCGCCGCTCGCGCCGCCGCCGGGGCCCGACGACAAGCCCCGCCCGCCGGTGGAGTTCACCGAGGTGGAGGTCATCTGGCGTGCCGAGCGCCTGCGTTGGTGCGGCCTCATCGACGTGGGGCTCGCGCCGCAGCGCGCGGGCCAGACCGTCGACACCCGCGTACGCCTCCACACCGCGGGGGGCGGCACGGAGTGGTTGTTCTTCGGCCCCGACGGCAAGCTCACGCTCGGCCAGCTCTCCAGCTCGTGCCTGAGCGCGGTGCGGTGGAACCGGGACCCCGGCAACTACGCGTTCCAGTTCACGCTGCCCACCGAGGCGGTGGCCCACGTGGGCGAGGTCGACGGCCGCTCCTCGGCCGACCCGGCCTTCACCGCCTGCGGTGCGTCGGTACCCGCGCGCACCCAAGCGGTCCAGGTCGCGACCGTGGTCGACACCGACGGCACCGTCTGGACCTCCGAAGGCACCCGCAACAAGGCGGACGTGCGCACCTGCCTCGGCGAGGCCCACAACGCCTGGGTCAAGGGCCAGGTCGCTGCCGGTACGCTCGGCGTGACCGCACCCGCCGTGATCGTGGGCACGTTGCCGGCCGGCGGTTAGCCCCCGCCCCATCCTGGGGTTCTCATGGGGTTCCGCGTCGCCATCAACGGGTTCGGTCGTATCGGTCGTTGTGTCTTCCGCTCCGCCTTCGGCGACGCGGACGTCGAGATCGTGCACATCAACGATCTCACGAGCCCCGCCCAGCTCGCACACCTGCTCGCGCACGACAGCGTGCACGGCAAGTGGAGCGTGCCGGTCACCCACGACGAGCGCGGCCTGGTGGTGGGCGGCAAGTCCATCCCCGTCACCGCGGAGAAGGACCCCGCGAAGCTCCCCTGGAAGGACCTGAAGATCGACGCGGTGCTCGAGTGCACCGGCGCGTTCACCAAGCGCGAGAAGGCGGCGTTGCACCTCGAGGCGGGGGCCGGCCGGGTCATCATCTCCGCGCCCGCCGAGGGCGAGGACATCACCGTGTGCATGGGGGTCAACGACCACCTGCTCGACCTCGAGAAGCACCGGATCATCAGCAACGCGAGCTGCACCACCAACTGCCTCGCGCCGTTCGCCAAGGTGCTCGACGAGAACTTCGGCATCGTGCACGGCCTGATGACGACGATCCACAGCTACACGATGGACCAGAACCTGCTCGACGCGCCGCACAAGAAGGCCGACATGCGCCGCGCCCGCGCGGCCGCGCTGAGCATGGTGCCCACGAGCACCGGCGCCGCCAAGGCGGTGGGCCTGGTGCTCCCGCAGCTCAAGGGCAAGCTCAACGGCCTCGCCGTGCGCGTGCCGACGCCGAACGTCAGCATGGTCGACCTGGTCTTCATCACCCAGAAGCCCATCACCAAGCAGGCGATCAACGACGCGATGGTGGCCGCCGCCAACGGGCCCCTCGCGGGCATCCTCGGCGCCTACAACGCGCCGTTGGTCAGCCTCGACCTCAACGGCGACCCCCACTCCTCGGTCGTCGACCTCGAGCTCACCCAGGTCATGGGCGAGAACATGGGCAAGGTCATGTCCTGGTACGACAACGAGTGG
>SXOM01000512.1 GCA_005776735.1 Pseudomonadota bacterium | reverse complement strand
TTGAGCGCCGCGTCGGTCTGCACGAACGTCTCCCCGACGGTGGACACCACCCCCCGGGTGACACTCCACCGCAGCGTGCCCGACAACGCGCCGGTCGCGGCGGTGGCGTACGGGTGCCCGATCGCCCACAGCTCGGCCCCGGGCGGCGGCTCGGTGTCGGCGAGGGTCATGGGTGCGGGCGCCGCCCCGAAGGACACCCTGACCAGCGCCAGGTCGTGCGCGGGGTCGGCCGCCACCATCCGCCCCCAGGCCACCGCGCCGCCCCGGGTCTCGACGCGCGTGCGGACCCCGGTTGCGACGCAATGGTAGGCGGTCAGGACCGTCCCGGCAGGCTCGATCACGGTGCCCGCGCACGTGCCCGGGCCCGTGGTGAGCAGCACGACGGCATCGAGCCAAGCAGCGTCCATCCCCAGCCGGGTAATTCGGTGGCGGGCGGCGCACCGCGACCGTCCCGAAGGCGGCCGGGTCCGCCGTGCGCCGCGCACCGTGCGCGGGGTTAGGCGGGCGCGTGCACCCCCTCGTGGTCGCCATCTTCGCCACCCTGGTCCTCGGGGCGGGCAAGCTCGCCGTGGCGCTGGCCACGGGGTCGGCGGCGGTGCTCGCGTCCGCGGCCGACAGCCTGGGCGACGCGGTGGTGTCGGGGGTCAACCTGGTCATGCTGCGGCAGGCAGCGCGTCCTGCCGACGACGGCCACCCGTGGGGCCACGGCAAGGCCGAGGCGCTCGCGTCGCTCTCGCAGGCCGTGCTCCTGGCGGGGGTCGTCGTGGGGGTGGTGTGGACCGCCGGCGCGCGGCTCACCGGCGCTTCGCCCGCGCCCACCCCCGACACCTCCACCGCCTTGTGGGGGATGGCTGCCTCGATGGTCGGGAGCTTCCTCATCTCCACGTTCCTCGAGCGGGCGGCGAAGCGCACCGGCAGCCTCGTTTTGCGGGCCGACGCGGCGCACTACCGGATGGACCTGCTCACCGGCGCGGCGGTGCTCCTCGGCCTCGGTGCCACCGCGCTGTGGCAGGCGCCGCGCGCCGACGCGCTCGCTGCGCTCGGCGTGAGCGTCCTCATGGTGCGCGAGGTGTTCCGGCTCGGGAGCGAAGCGGTCGACGAGCTGATGGACCGCCCCCTCCCCCCGGACGAGGTCGCCGTGGTCGAGGCGGCCCTGCGCCGAATCGGCGGCCACGTCCGCTCCTGGCACGACCTGCGCACCCGGCGCGCGGGCCCGTTCCGGTTCATCCAGGTGCACGTCTCGCTCCCGCCCGACCTCACCTTCGCCGAGGCCCACGCCGAGAGCCACCGGGTGGAGCGTGAGCTCGCGCAGGTGCTCGCCAACGTCGATGTCATCGCGCACGCCGACCTCGACGGCGTCGACGAAGGCGGGCTGACCTAGCCCACGCTGTCGCGCCGGTTCCCGACGACCGCGACCGCCGGGAGCTCCACCCAGAACGTCGCGCCGGCGCCCTCGACGCTCTCGAACCCCAACCGCCCCCCCAGGCGGGTGGCGAGCGCCCGGGAGATCGCGAGGCCCAGGCCGCTGCTGCCGCGGCCGGGGCGCACCTGGGCGTACCGCTGGAAGATCTGCTCGCGGAAGGCGGCCGGCACGCCGGGCCCGTGGTCGGCCACTTCGATACGCACCCCACCCTCCGGCCGGGGCAACAGGCGCAGGTGCACGGGCGCTTCGGGTGGCGAGTGGCGCGCGGCGTTGGAGAGCAGGTTGGTCACGATCTGCGCGACGCGCTGCGGATCGGTGTGGATCGGCGGCACCTCGTCGAACTCCAGCTCGATGCGCGGCCACGCGGGCGGCGAGCCGGCGACGAGGTCGCGCAACAACGCGGCGGGCACGGTGTGCGACAGCTCCAGCCGCAGCGCGCCGGACTCGCCGCGCTGCAGCTCCAGGAGGTCGTCCACCAGGCGCAGGAGGCGGCCGGTGTTGGACTCCGCGAGGGCGAGGAACCGTCGGGACTCGGGGGGCAGGGGCTCCACGCCGATGAGCGACAACGCGCCCGCGAGCGCGGTGAGCGGCGACCGGAGCTCGTGGCTCACGTTGCCGAGGAACTCTTCGCGCATGGCCGCCTCGCGCCGCTCCGCGGTGCAGTCCCGCAAGGTGACCACCACGGTCGGGTCGTTCTCCTCCGGGTCGACCGCCACGTCGCAGACCAACCACCGCAGCTCCCCGTCCGGCCGGGTCCACTCCAACTCCATCCCGGCGCGCCCGCCCTGGCTCCGCGCGAGCGCCGGGAGCGCCGTGGCGCCGGCCCGATCGTGCTCGGCGATGCGCTCGAGGAGGCCGCGCCACCCGACCACGTCGTCGGCGCCGAAGCCGAGGATGCGCCGCGCGCGCCGGTTGAGTTGGGCCGCCTCCTCGGGGCCGGCCCACTGCACCAGGCCCAGCCGCCCGGTGTCCAGCGCGACCAACGACCGCAGGCGCGTGGCCTCCAGCGTGCGAAGGCGGCCCTGGCGCTCCAGGTCGTAGGCGGCGGCGATCACGAACGCCACGACGGAGGCCGAGCCCATCCCCAAGAGGCCGGCCCACTCGGCTTCGGTGGCGGGCGGCCCGCCGAGCCCGAACCCCAGCGCCGCGACGACGGCGAGCGCCCACGCGAGCGCGACGGCGCCCGCCCGGGTACCCAGGCCCCACACCCAGGCCAGCGGCGTGAGCATCATGGGCGCCCACGCGCCCGCCAGCGCCGCCCGGTAGGTGAACGCCTCCGCGGTGAGCCCGGCGGTGTGCCACAAGAGCGCCGCGGTCAGGAGCGGGCGGATCGGCGCACCGAGCCCGAGGGCGACGAGCGTGGCGCCAAACCCCGCCGTTCCCCACGCCACGGGGCCGCTCGGGACCGCCTGCAGCCCGGCGCGATGCGCCACCGCGAGGAGCGTGAGGGCCAGCCCCGCCGAACTGGCCACCGCCAGCACCCGGGCCCTGGCGGCGTCGTCGGCGTTGCCCGACCCGACGCTGCGCGCGACGAACCGATCCAGCCGGCGCGTCAACGCTCGATAGCGGCGGTTTCCGTGGGGCATCACCCGGACCCTCGCACGCGCGGACGCGGACCACAAGCGCCGGTCGGCGTGTGCACCGGATCTGCACACGCCCGCCCGACGACGGGCACGACGCCAGCGTACCGTTGGGGCATGTCCACCCCCGCCCGCCCCGTCCTCCTCGCGCTGGTGCTCCTCGCGCTCCCCTTCGCGTTCGTGGCGCGCGCCGCACCCGGCGCGGATCCCGGGGCTGCCCAGGCCGCGGGGGTGGCCCGCTGGGTCGACGCGGAGGCCACCGCCGGCGGCACGGCCACGGGGAGCGACCTGTTCGACCTGGAGTGGGCCTTTGGCACCTGGCAGATGGCCGCGCTCGGGTTCGCGCAGCGGGCGGAGTCCGTGCCCGCCGCGCGCGCCGACGCGCTCCTCCAGCTCGACGCGAGCCTCGAGCTCGTCACGGCCGCGCCGGGTCGGGCGTTCGACGCCGACCAGTGGGGCACCGATCCGCTCGACGCGCTCGACGGCGACCGGGGGCACATCGCCTGGCTCGGCTACACCAACCTGACGCTGTCCGCGCGGCGCGCGCTCGGACCCCACCCCCGCTGGGATGTGCTCAACGACACGCTCTCCGCGGCCATCGTGCGCCGGCTGGAGCACGAGCTGATGCCCGAGACCTACCCGGGCGAGCGCTACCCCGTCGACGTGAGCGCCGCGGTCGCGTCCGTGGGCGAGTGGGCACGCGTGACCGGGCGTCCCGAGCCCGCGGTGCTCGCGCGGTGGCGCGCCGCCGTGCGCGAGCGGTGGGTCGTGGGCGGGGTGCTCGTACAATCGCTCGACGCCGAGCTCCGCGCGTCCGACCGGCCGCGCGGCTCGGGCACCTTCCTCGCGTCGTGGTTCTTGTCGAGGTGGGATCCCGCGTTCGCCGCCGAGCTCTACCGGGGCGGGCGGGACAGGCTGCTGGTCGAGATGGGGCCGCTCGCGGCGATGCGCGAGTACCCGGCCGGCACCCCCGGCGGGGGCGACATCGACTCCGGCCCGATCGTCGGCGGGATGGGGGTGAGCGCGACCGGCTTCGCGATCGGGGCGGGCCTCGCCGCCGGCGACACGACCACCGCCGCACGCCTGCGCGCCACCGCCGAGCTCGTCGGCCAGGCGCGGACCGAAGCCGGCGAGCTGCACTGGGCGGCCGGCTCCGCGCTCGGGAGCGCCCCCCTGGCCGACGCGATCCTGTTCGCGATGTTCACCACCCCCGCGCGGGCGCCGTAAGCCCGTTCGAAGTTCGACATCGCCATGCTCACCGACCTGGGGCCGGGCGCGGCCCCCTCCCGCTGGCCGCCGCCGCATCGCCGGTTCGCCGCCGTCGCCACGCTCACCAAAATACCGTTCGAAGTTCGACATCGCCATGCTCGCCGACCTGGGGCCGGTGCAGCAAGACCCTCGCGGTTCGGCGTTCCCCCGTTGTGCCAGACGCTACCCCCGTGGGCCGGCTCGGTGACGCGGCGGGTGACGGGTCGGGTGGAATTGGCTGAGCGGAGCGCAGGTTCGCTTGCGAACCTGCAGCGGAGCGAACGCCAATTTCACCCGGCCCGGCAGGACCCGGGGGTAAGCTCGTCCTGCAAGCCCCCGGTCAGGCGTGTGCCCCCCCCAAGAAACGCCGACCCGCGCCCCGGGTCGCCGCGTCTTGCCCGGCCCCCGCTCAGTGCTCGTGCCCGTGGTCGTGCCCACCGTGCCCGTGGGCATGGCCGTGGGCCAGCTCGTCGGCGGTGGCGAGGCGGACATCGCGGATCTCGATCGCGAAGCGCAACGGAACGCCGGACAGCGGGTGGTCCAACGTGACGGTGATGCCCTCGGCGTCGACCTCGACGATGAACAACATCATCTGCTCGCCGTCGGGCCCGCGGGCGCCCAGCGGCATGCCGATCTGCGGCTCCATGCCGGCGGGCAGCTCGGCCCGGGCGACGCGGAAGCCGCGCCCGGTGCGCTCGCCGTAGCCTTCCGCCGGCTCGACCAGCACCTCGAGCGCGTCGCCCATGGCGCGGCCGAGGAGCTGGCGCTCGAGCCCCGGCACGATGTGACCGGCGCCGTGGAGGTAGGTGAGCGGCCGCCCCTGGGACGCGTCGATGACGGTGCCGTCGGGGGCGTAGAGGGTGTAGTCGAACGAGACGACCGAGCGAGGACCGATGATCATGCCGGGCGCTATCACGCCGACCCGATAGTCTGCCGCATGTCCGTCGAGGTCACGCGCCAAGGCGCCGTCGGGTGGGTCACCCTGCATCGCCCCGAGAAGGCGCACGCCTACGATCGGGCCCACCTCGACGCGCTCCTGGGGGGGGCACAGACGCTCGCCCGCGAGTGCGCGGTGGTCGTCTTCGGCTCCACCGGGGAGCGCGCCTTCTGTGGGGGCGCCGACCTCGACGCGATGTCGGGCGCCGCGCCGCTCGACGCGCTCGAGCTGCACAGCCAACGGGTCTTCACCACGATCGCGCGCTTGCCGGTGGTCACGCTCGCAGTTGTGCAGGGTCCCGCGGTCGCCGGCGGCTTCGAGCTCGCGCTCGCGTGCGACTTGCGGGTCGCCGGCCCCCGCGCCACCTTCAGCCTGCCCGAGACCCGGCTCGGCATCCTCCCGAGCGCCGGCGGCACCACCCGCCTCGCGCGCCTGTGCGGGGTGTCACGGGCCAAGGCGGTCATCCTCGGGGGCGAGGTGCTCGACGCGGATCGGGCCCTGGCCTGGGGCGTGGTGCACCGCGTCGACGCCGACCCGCGGGCCGAGGCCGGTCGCTGGGCCGCCCAGGTCGCGACGCGCGACCGCGCCGCGCAGGCGCTCGCCAAACAGGCGCTCGACGCCGAGGAGTCCACCGCCGGGCTCGCCCGCGAGCGCACGATCGAGGCCCTCCTCTACGCCCGGAAGCGGTGATGTACGCGCCCCTCCCCCTCACGCTCCGGCAGCTCCAGTACGTCGTCGCCATCGCCGACACCGGGAGCTTCCGCGCCGCGGCCGAGCGGTGTCACGTCGCCCTCCCGAGCGTCAGCGCCCAGGTCGCCGCCATGGAGGAGGCGCTGGGTGTCGTGCTCTTCGAGCGGGGCCCCCGCTTCGTGCGCCCCACGCCCGCGGGCGAGGTCTTCGCTGCGCGCGGCCGGCGCCTGTTGCGCGACGCCCACGACCTCGCCGACTTCGCCCGCCGCCACAAGGACCCGCTTTCGGGCCCGATCCGCCTCGGGATCATCCCGACCGTGGCGCCCTACCTGCTCCCGGCGCTCACCACCGCGCTCAGCCGCGCCCGCACCGACGCCGCGCCGCGCTGGCGCGAAGACCGCACGGCCACCCTGGTGCGCCTGGTCGACGACGGCGAGCTCGACGCCATCGTGCTCGCGGAAGATCCCGCCCTGGGCCACCTCGACCGGCTCCCCCTCGGCCACGACCCCTTCGTCCTGTGCTTGCCGCGGAACCATCGCCTCGCGGGGGGCACCACGCCCGTCGAGCTGGCCGACGTCGCGGACACCCCGGTCCTCCTGCTCGACGAGGGCCACTGCCTGCGCGACCAGGCCCTCACGTGGTGCAGCCGCACCGGCGCCCGCGAGAGCGATTTCCGCGCCACGAGCCTGCCCACCCTGGTCCAGATGGTCGCGGGCGGCGCCGGCCTCACGCTGCTGCCCCAGAGCGCCGTGCCGAGCGAAGCGCGTCGCGGCGACGTCGCGCTGCGCCCGATCGCGCCGCCGACCCCCTCGCGCGAGCTGGTGCTCGCGTGGCGGCGCGCGAGCGTCGTGGCCGAGGCGATGGGCGAGCT
>SXOM01000511.1 GCA_005776735.1 Pseudomonadota bacterium | reverse complement strand
CGTCGGGTGCGGTGCCGGTGCGCGGCGCCGCGCGCAAGCGCTCGGCCAGCTCCTCCGACGAGCGGGGGCCGGGCTCCGACTCGCCGCCGCCCAGGAGCTCCCCGAGGCGACGCCCCGACCGCTCCACCTCCTCGGTGGCCTCGGCGAGCTCGGCGCGCTGCGCGTCGTAGGCGGCGCGCCGCGCCGGGTCCTTCACGATGCGCCACGCCGCGTCGAGCGCGGCGAGCACGCGGCTGGCGCGCTCCTTGTCCTTGAGGCTGCGCGCCCAACGGTACCGAGCCCGGTAGGCATCCTCGAGCTCGCGGGCGCCGGCGGTCATCGGCACGGCGAGGAGCTCGTACAGGTCGAGGCCCGTGGCCGCACCGAGCCCCTCGTCGACCTCGCGCACCAGGTTGAGCCGCTGCGCCGCCGCCGCCATGCGCGCGTCGACCAGGCCCTCTTCGATCGACAGGCGCCGGCCCGCCGCGCGGATGGTCGCTTCGGCGGTGTTGGTCCACCCCTGGGAGAAGGCCGACGTCATCACCTCGTCGAGCTCGGTCAGGGCGGGGTTTCCGCCGCCGAAGTGCTCCACGTACAACGACCGCTCGTCGATCAGGAGCTTCCGCAGGTTGGCGTTGGCCTTGATGAGGAACAACGCCTCGGAGCGGTACTTGGGGTTGGACTGCTGCCCCTGCGCCCAGGTACGCCGCTTCTTGATGGCCGCGTCGACCGCGTCGGTGTCGGCATCCTCGGCGAGGCCGTAGTAGGCCAAGGGCGAACGCTGGCCGAGCGAAGCAAAGAAGCGCTCGATTTCCTCCAGTTCCCGCCGTTCCATGACGCCTGCGACCCGCGACGGCCCTCGCTATCACGCCCGCCTAGGTGATGCTCGCGCGCCGGATGCGCTCTCGGGCCTGTGCCTTCTGCGCGTCGTCGATGCTGCCGCGCAAGTTGATCTGGGCGCGGCGCGTCTGCCGGGTCTCGACGTCGGTGACGTCGACCTCGAGGATCTGGTTGGCCGTGTAGCGGTACACGACCTCGATCGGCGTCCCCCGCGGGCGCGGCGGCAGCTTGTCGAGGATGACGTCGCCGATGACGGTGACCTCGTCGCGCGAGTCCCCGTGGCCCTCGGTCACCTCGACCTTGACCGCGGTCATGTTGTCGTAGGCGTACGCGAACCTGCCCCGCTTGTCGCAGGGAAGCGGCGTGAACTCGGGGATGAGGTTGATGATGCGCTCTTTGTGGTTGGCGTCGAGCACCACGATGCCGAGCGGGTGGGTGGCCACGTCGGTGATACGCACGCCGGGCAGGCCCACCCGTTGCCCTGGCGCGGCCGGCGCAAGGCTCCGGTCCTGCGGCGTGTGCGACATCGGGTCGCTCAGCTCGACCTCGGGCGGGCGGCCGGTGCTCGCCAAGCGGTACGCGTGCAGCGCCGGGTGGTCGGGCCGATGCCGGAACACCGCCGCCAACCCGGCGCCCACCGCGACACACTCGTCGGGGTTGACCCCGCGCGCGGGCTCCTTGCTGGACAGGCGGCGCAACATCGTGTGCACCATCGGCATGCGCGTGCTGCCGCCGGCGAGGATGAAGTCGTCGATGTCCGCCCACTTCATCCGTGCTTTCTCGAGCACGATGTTGCAGGTGTCCTCGCACTGCATGAGCAGGTCGGCCGTCAGCGACTCGAACTCTTCGCGCGTGACCGCGACCACGGCGCGATGGCCCCGGTAGTTGACCGGGATGACCGCGCGAGGTTTGGTCGACAGCGAGATCTTGGCGTGCAGGCAGCGCTCGTACAGCTCCTGGTAGGGCTGCGGGTCGTCCCGGGGGTCCAGGCCGAACTGCTGCTGGAACACGTCGGAGACGTGGTTGAGGAGGCGGTCGTCCCAGTCCTTGCCGCCGAGCTCGGCGTTGCCGTCGCTGGCGACCGTCCGCAGCGAGGTGCCGCGGATCTCCATCACCGTGACGTCGAACGTGCCGCCGCCGAGGTCGACGACCAGGATGTTGCGGTCGGTGCCGAGCCGCTCCAGGCCGTAGCTGATGGCCGCCGCCGTAGGCTCGTTGATGATCGAGAGCACGTTGAACCCGGCCAACGCGCCCGCGTCCGCCGTCGCCGAGCGTTGGGCGGCTTGAAGTAGGCCGGCACGGTGATGACCGCGTCGTTGACCGCGCGGCCGAGCGCCTCTTCGGCGTCGTCCTTGAGCTTGCGGAGGATGATCGCGCTGAGCTCCTGCGGCGTGTACGCCTTGCCGAAGAACTCGAGCGTGAAGCCGGGCTCCCCCATGTAGCGCTTGATGAACCGCACCACGTTGGTCGCGTCGACCACCACCATCTTCACGGCCTCTTCGCCGACCACGCACGCGTCGCGGTCGTAGAAGTGGATCACCGACGCGGTGGTGGGGTGGCCCTCGCCGTTGGGCAGGATGTTGCACTTGCCGTGACGGTCGACGAACGCCATCGCCGAAAACGTGGTCCCGAGGTCGATGCCCAGGATGACGGGCTCGTCTGCCGACATCTCACTCCTTCCCGGCGTTTCCGTCTGAACCGAACCGGTAGACCGAGACCTCTTCGGCGCGCAGCACCTTGTCGTTGCGCAAGAACCCGCGCTTGAGCACCGCCTCGACCTTCCAGTCGTCGGCGGCCTCGCCCGCGGGCGACACACGCACCGCCTTGTGCAGGCGTCGGTCGAAGCGATCGACGGACTCACACGGAACCACGTCGCGACGATACAACAGCTCGAGGAACTCGTCCAGCAGGTACTGGAAGCTGTCGCTGACCACGTCGGGGCTCATCTCGCGGCGCTGCAACGACTCGTGGAACCAGTTGAGCGAGTCGTAGAACAACAACAGGTCGAGGAGGAACGGCTTCTCGGCCTGGAAGATGAAGTCGTCCTTG
>SXOM01000510.1 GCA_005776735.1 Pseudomonadota bacterium | reverse complement strand
GGGCGCCGCGCCAGCTCGCCGACGCGGCGCGGGTGTCGAGGGCCTCGGCCCCGCGCAGGCTGGCGCGGGTGTAGACCCACACCGCGCCGCCGCCGACTCCGGGGGCTCCCACGCCCAGGTCGGCGCCGCCGTCGCCGTCGAGGTCGGGCAGCACCACGACATCGCTGCCGAACGCGCCCGCGCCGGCTTCGCCGGTGAGGAGCACCATCGCGTCGCCCGCGGCGGTCTCGCCGCGGATGGCGTCGCTCAGGGTGACCGTGGCCACGCCGTCGGTTCCGGCGGACTGGCCGTCGGTGCAGGTGACCACGCACCGCACGGCCGTGCCGGCCCGCAGGCCGCTGGTCGACACGTACTCCCCGCTCGCGAACGGGGAGCCGAGCTCCCAGCGGGTGGCGCAGGTGAGCGCGTCGCCGTCGGGGTCCACGCCGAGCTCGCCCACGGCGCAACGGAGGGTGTCGCCGGCGACCGGCTCGGCGGGAACGATGTTCACCACCGGGGCCCGCGGGGGGCTGTTCTGCACCACCACGCCCGCGCTGGTCGTCACCGCCTGACCGCCGAACCCGTCGTCGCCGCGCGCGACGCAGGTGAGCGTGTCGCCGCGCTCGAACGCCTCGCCGGCGAGGCTCGGGCCGGACGCCACCTCCACGCCGTCCACCCACCAGGTGTACTCCACGAACACCTCGTCGCCGTCGATGTCCTCGACGGGGGCGTCGAGCGTGCAGTCGACCACCTCCGCCGTCCCGGGCGCGGTGGGGCTCACCACCGCCGCGCCGAGGTCGGGCGCGTGGTTCGGAAGGGGCCACCCCGCGGAGCTCGTTTCGGTCCACGCGGCGCCGTCGTCCACGCGCACGGTGCACGCCAACTCGGCGTCCCGCGGGCCCACGGGCAGCTCCACCTCGCGGAGGTGACCGTCCACCCGCGCGCCGTCGAGCCACCACGTGTAGCGCGCCTCCAGCGGGTCGCCTTCGGGATCGAAGGGCTCCGGGTGGGCGCAGGACGCCACACCGTCGGTCTCGGTGACGGTCGGTTCGTCGACCGTGGGCGGGGCGTTGCCGATGTCCACGAACGCCCGCGCGGGCTCGCTCTCCGACGTGTCGGCGTAGGCGACGACCGACACCTCCCACACCTCGCCCGCGCGCACGACGTCGGCGGGCAGCTCGGCGGCCGAGAACCCGGTCGGAAGGCCGTCCACGCTCCAGCGGTACAGGTAGTCGTACGGGCTCTGGTCCGAAAACGACGCGTCGGCGTCGAGCACGGCGGTCAGCGGTTCGCCGGTGATCGGGGCCACGGGCTCCACGTGGACCGTCGCGGCCGTCACGGTGGCGACGTCCGCGTGGACGCGTACGAACCGCCGCACCGCCTGGGCTTCGGAGTCCTCGACCTCGAGCCAGAGCTGGCGCCGGCCCTCCGCGAGCGTGAGCGTCAGCGAGAACTGCCCGATCTTGTCCGGGTGGCCGGCCGCGAGCTCGCCGGTCTCGTCCATCACCCTCACGCGCAGATCGGCCGGCTCGTCGAGATCGTCGACCACCACGGCCTGCACGAGCATCGGCGCGCCCGCCACCACGTGTGCGTCGTCGCTCGGGCTGACCAGGTACACCTCGGGCGGGCGGCTGGCCGGGGCCACCTCCTCGGGGCTGCAGCCGGCGGCGGACAATAGCAGCAGGGTGGACGTGCGCACGTGGACCTCGGCACCGCCCGATCGGCCGCGCGTGGCCCGGATGTAGGGAATTCGCGCCCATGCCGGGCGCCGCCGTCGCGGTTATCCGCGTGCCCGATGCTCACCTGGACCCCCGCCGGCGCCGTGGAGCGGCCTCGCGTGCTGCAGATCCGCCTGCAGCGCAGCTACCCGGGGCGGGTGCGGGCGGGGGCGCCGGTGCCCACTCGCTCCATGCCGACCTCCGAGGTGCGGGACAACGTCGAGTGGTTCACGGCCGCCAGCACGCGAGGGCGCCCGGTCGAGGCGCTGGTCCTCAGCGGCGTGGGCGCCGCCTCGCGGCCGGACCTGGGCGAGCTGTGCGGGTTCGCGCGCAGCCGTGGGGTCGCCCGCATCACGCTGCACGCCGGGGTCGAAGACCTCGACGGGCTGCGCGCCGACCGTGCGCCCGTCGACACCCTGGTGCTGCCGCTGCAGGTCGGCGAGTCGGGAAGCAACCTGGCCGCCGCGGCGCGGGTGCTCTCGGCGGCGCGGGCGGTCGGTCTGGCGACCGTGGCGAACACCCAACTGGTCGCCGGCGCCCTGCCCACCCTCGCAGGGGCGGCGCGCGTCGCGCTCGCGACCGGCGTGGGCGCGATGACGTTCACCTACCCATTCCCGGTCGACGTGGCGGCTTCGGGCGAGGCCCCGCCGCCGGCGCGCGCCCTGGCGGTGCTCCGTGAAGTGGTGCCGCCGTTGCAGGCGGCGGGCGTCCGCGTGGCCATTCGTGGCCTCCCCGCGTGCCTTCTCGGGGAGTACGCCGCGATGGCGGGAAAGACGCAGAACCGCTGGTACGTCGACGCTGACCACCAACGCGAACGGGCGTTGTGCTTCTTTCCGGATGTGGTGGCGTTCCACAAGGGCGACGAGTGTCGCTTCTGTGCGCTCAACGAGCGGTGCGACGGCTGGTTCGCGACCTACCTGCGCCGCCCGGCGTTCGGTCGGCTGCACGCGGTCGACGCGCCGTCGCCGTGAGCGGCCCACCCCCGGGGCCGATCCTCTTCGTCCGCGGCGGTGCGCTCGGCGACTTCGTGCTGACGCTTCCGGTCCTGGCCGCGTGTTTTGCGTCGGGGCGCCGGGTGGACGTCGCGTGCGCGCCGCGGTTCTTGCCACTGGTCCACCTCGTGGGCCGCCCCGGGTACGCCTGGGACGTGGAAGGTGCGGAGAGCGCGTGGATGTTCGGTGGAGCCGACCCCGTCGGCTATGGCCTCGCCGTGCGTTTTGCCGCGTCGCGGGCCGAGTTGCCGGTACCGCTCCACCTCCACGTCGCGGCGCGCCCGCCGTCCGGGGTGCGCGCGGGCGACCACTTCGGCTCGGTGTGGCCTGCGGCCTGGGGTGCGGTCGACCCCGCGCTGCGCGTGTCGGCACCGCCGGTCCGGCCCGGTCGTCCGGTCGTGCTGGCGCCCGGCGCGAGTGATCCTCGGCGGAGCTGGCCGTTGGACCGGTGGCTCGCCCTGCGCGACCGCCTCGCGCAGCGGTTCGAGGTGGTGCTCGTGGGCGGCCCCCTGGAGCCGTGGGCCGATTACCGCCCCGAGCTCCCCGAGCTGATCGGCCTCGCCGCCGCCGCCGGCGCGTGGATCGGCCCCGACAGCGGTCCCACCCACCTCGCGGCGCGGTTGGGCGCGCCCACGCTCGCGGTGTGGGGGCCGACCGACCCGGCCTGGGCCCCGGTCGGGGCGACCGTCCTCGCCGCCACGGTGGACGACGCCACCGTCGTGGCCTGGGTGGAGCACGCAGCCACGGGCGCTGCGCCGCGACCGGGCTGATCCTCGATCGGGTCGGGCGCGCAGCGCGCGGGAGGGTCGATGTCGGCGTCGGCGGGCGGCGTGGGGCCGCGGCGCGCCGAAGGACCCGCCGCTCGACGCGGCCGGTCGCGGCGCGCCGCCCATTTCACTGTGTTACCGATGTTTCATGGTTCGTGCGTCGCTGTCCACCTGGCTTCGGCAGCGCGGGGTAGATGCCAGCTTCCGCGCGCTCGCCGAGCTGTACCCGGGCGCCGTCGTCTTCAGCGTCGACGGGCAGCGGAACATCCTCTCCTGGAACCGCGCCGCCGAGCAGGTCCTCGGGTTCTCGGCCGAAGAGGCGATCGGGTCGCATTGCCTGCGGAGCGTCCGGTGCGAACGATGCATCAGCGGGTGCGGCATCGAACGGTTCCGAGCCGTGGCCGACGTGTCGGTCGTCCTGCACCGTGCCGACGGCCAGCCCGTCTCGTTCCGGAAGTTCGGGCAGGGGTTCGTCGACGACGACGGGCGGTTCGCCGGGGGGATCGAGGTCCTGATTCCCGAGGGGCAGCCGGGCCCCGCGGTCCAGGCGGGCCGCACCACGGAGGCGGGCGCCGAGCTCGGCGGGTTCGTCTCCCGCGATCCCGCCATGCTCGATGCGCTCCGAACGGTGCACAACGTCGCGGAGACCGACGCCACCGTGCTGGTCCGCGGCGAGAGCGGTACCGGGAAGGAGCTCGTCGCCCGGGCCATCCACACGCTGAGCCACCGCCGCCAGGGGCCGTTCGTCGCGGTCAACTGCGCGTCGTTGTCGCCCACCCTGCTGGAGAGCGAACTCTTCGGCCACGTGCGGGGGGCGTTCACCGGCGCCGTCAGCGACCGGGCGGGCATCTTCGCGCAGGCCAACGGCGGAACCCTCTTCCTGGACGAGGTGGCCGAGCTGCCGCTGGAGGTCCAGGCGCGCTTGTTGCGCGTGCTCCAGGAGCGGGCCTTCGCGCCGGTGGGCGGTACCAAGCTGCAGTCGGTCGACGTGCGGGTGGTGGCGGCCACCCACAAGGCCCTCCGCGAGGAGGCGCGCGCGGGGCGCTTCCGCGAGGACCTGATGTTCCGCCTGCGGGTCGTTCCCATCTTCTTGCCGCCGCTACGGGAACGGCGGCAGGACGTCGACCTGCTCCTGCAACACTTCATCGCCCACGGCAACACCCGCGGGCCGCGCCACGTCCGCAGCATCGCTCCGGACGCGATGCAGCGGCTGCTCGACTACCCCTGGCCGGGCCATGTCCGCGAGCTGCAGACCGTGGTGGAGTACGCGTTTGCCGTCGCTCGGGGGCCGGAGATCACCCTCGCCGAGCTCCCGCCCGAGTTCCGGGAGTCCGCGCCCGCTGCCGTCGCCCCCGCCCCCGCCTGGGACGAGGCCACCGCGGTCCGGGATGCCCTCCGCCGCTCCAACGGCGACATCGGCGCCGCCGCGGCGCTGCTGGGCGTGAGCCGCCCGACGTTCTGGCGGTGGCGGAAGCGCGCGGGGCTGTGACGAGGCCGCGTCGTGAAACACGAATCAGGTGTGAAACGTCTGCGTTTCGAATTGTAACATCGGGCGAGCCTGAGCACGGTTCGAGGCCACTTGTGCCGATGGCGCAGATCTTGCACACTCGCCAGCGACCCCGGAGCCCTCATGCTGATCGCCCTGACTGCGTTTCTCGCCGCGTGCGGGGGTGAAGCGCCGCCCGCTGCGCCGCCCGCTGCACCGCCCGCACCGGTCCCCGCACCGCTCCTCGAGCCGGGAAAGGCCGACGTCTACACCGCACCTGCCCTGGAGACCGCTCCGGAGGGCCCGTACGGGGATTCGATCCGCCGGGGCTACGAGCTGTTCACCAAGACCGCCGAGCTCTTGCCCGACAACGTCCCCGGCAACCAGAACTGCTCGAGCTGCCACCTCGATGGCGGCCGGCAGCTCGGCGCGGCCGCGCTCCTCGGCGTGCACGACCGGTTCCCGAAGTACATGGAGCGCACCGGCGCGGTCATCGCGCTGCACGACCGCGTCAACTACTGCTTCACGCGGTCGTTGGCGGGGAGCCGGCTCCCCGCGGAGAGCCAGGAGATGACCGACCTGCTCGCCTACCTCGCGTTCCTGAGCGTCGACGCGCCGAAGAACGGCAAGGTCCCGGGGGTCGACATCCCGAAGGTCGAGGGCAAGGGCGACGCGGCGACGGGTGAGAAGCTCTACACCGAGAAGGGGTGTGTCGCGTGTCACGGCGCCGAGGGGAAGGGCGTCGACGGGGCGTTCCCCGCGCTCTGGGGTCCCGACAGCTACAGCATCGGCGCGTCGATGGCGCGTGAGGAGCGCGCGGCGTCGTTCATCCAGCAGTTCATGCCGAAGACCACGCCGGGCTCGCTCACGCTCGAAGAGGCGTTCCACCTCTCGGCGTTCATCAACAGCCACCCCCGCCCGGACTCCCCGACCAAGGAGCTGGACTGGCCCAACGGCGGCGCGCCGTACGACGTTCCCTACGCCACACAGGGCCACGAAGCGTACAACCCGCCCCCGTCGGTGCTCGAGCGCGCCAAGCCCGAGCTCGCGGTGGTGCCGGCGCCCCCGTCGGTGCGCGGGACCCCGAAGTGAGCGCGCCCGAGCTCTCCCGCCGAGGGCTCCTGGCCACGCTCGCCGCGGCGGGCGCGGCGGTGTCCGGGCGGGCGTTGGCGGGGTCGGAGGCGCC
>SXOM01000509.1 GCA_005776735.1 Pseudomonadota bacterium | reverse complement strand
GGCTCGCCCCCGGTGGGCGCGGCCGCGGGCTCGCCCGGCGGGGTGCCGGCGCCGCCGTCCGGCGCCGCCCCAGCAGCGCCGGCGAAGAGGGTCGACACGAACACGAAGCGCAGCACGAGGTTCGGGTATCCCGAAGCCGGCCGCACTTCAGCCGGCGATGGCCACGCGCCCCTGCTGCAACCCGGGCGCGACCACCCAGCGGGCCGCGCCGGCGGCCGCTTCGAGCGCCACCCGCGGACCCTCCGCGGCAGGAATCCACCACTCGGGCGCCGCCGCCCGCGCGCCAATCGCACACTCGTACACGAAGCTCCGGTCCGCCTCGCCGTGCGCCCGGGGGGCGGGGCCCACCACGCGGAGCGGCCCAAGGCGACAGTGGGCGCGCAGGGCCGGGTTGTCCCACTGGGTGATCCCCCGTTGCGTGTGTGCGCGGTGCATGGCCACGCCGCACGCCTTCACCACGCCCGCGGCCCCGAGGCCGGGGCGCGTGGAGAACAACGACACCCCCATCACCACGCCCGGGCTGACCGTCGGCACGCCGCACCAGGCGGCGACGACCTCGTCGTGGTCGTCGAGGATCAGCGTCACCACCGAGGGCAGCAGGTACAGGTCCACCAGCACCCACCCCGGCAGCGCGAGCGGCCCGCCGAACGCCGCGGCGTTCGCCGCGTGGTACCGCGCCACGAGGTCGGGCGCCGCCGCGGCGGCGTAGGTCTCGGCGGTGACCCCGAGTGGGCACATGTCCAACGCCCCGAAGTTGTCCGCGTGGCCGAGCGAAGCGAGGCGCAGGCGCGGGTGGGCGGCGAAGAACGCGGCGACGGCGGCGGTGTCCACGCGGCGGCCTATCCTCGTGGCGCGGCGGGGCGCGCGGCGGCTTCGATCGAGCTCGGGACGGTCGCGGCGCGCCCCCCATCCCGTTACCGGGTCGGCGGAGGTGGACCCTGCGGAAGCTCGTGGCGCTCGGCTCGGCCGGGCTGGGGCTCGGCCTGCTGGTGGCGGCCGCCGGTCCGGCGACGGTGGCGCCGTCGATGCGCGTGCACTTCCTCGACATCGGCCAGGGCGCGGCCACCCTCATCGAGCTGCCGTGCGGGGCGGCGCTGGTCGACACCGGCGGGGAGCAGAACGACAGCTTCCAGTCCACGCCGGCGTTGTTGGCCTACCTCGACGCGTTCTTCGCCCGGCGCACCGACCTCGGCGGGCGCCTGGACGTGATGTTGCTCACCCACCCCCACATCGACCACGTCCGCGGGGCCCCCGACGTGCTGGCCCGGTTTCCCGTGGCGACCGTGATCGAAGACGGCCGGATGGCCCGCCAGGACGACGCCGTGGTCGCGATGGCGAAGGTGCGGGAGTTCGTCGCGACGCACCCCGAGGTCAAGCACCTGGTGGTCAACGTCGATGAGTTCGCCGACGCGACGGCCGCGTTCGAGAGCCCCGATCTGGATCGCTTCGGCCCATGCAAGGGGGTCGACCCGCGGGTGGTGGCGTTGTGGGGGGGTATGAAGCGGGAGCGGAGTTGGGGCGAGAACGACTACGGCGCGTCACACTGGAACAACGACAACAATCACTCGGTGGTCACCCGGTGGGATTTCGGGGAGGCGAGTGTGCTCATCACCGGCGACCTCGAGGAGCCGGGCATCCGTGAGTTGGTGGGCGCCCGGCACGATCTGTTGGACGTGGATGTGTACCAGGTGGGGCACCATGGATCACACAACGGCACCACCGACGATCTGTTGCGCGCAGTGTCGCCGGCGTGGGCGGTGATGGAGATCGGCCCCGCGGCGCGACGCCACAGTTGGACGGCGTGGGCCTACGGACACCCCCGGCAGAAGTTGGTGGACAGCCTGGTCGCCCATGTCTCGGGTACCCGTGACCCCATCACGGTTCCGGTGGCGACGGCGGTGAAGACCTTCTCGGACATGACGCTCGACCGGGCCATCTATGCCACCGCTTGGGACGGCACGGTGGTCCTCGAGGTCGGCGTTGATGGCAATTTCAGACGGGTGCCCCCGGACATCGGGCGTTAGCAGGGCCCCGACCCCGAGGAACCCATGCTCCTGCTGGCCCTGGCCTGCGCCACGTCCGATGGCACCGACTCTGCCGATCCCGTCGTCGACGGCGAGGTCGCCTGGTACGGCGACGTCGAGCCCATCGTCACCCAGTCCTGCGCGGGCTGTCACGTCGCCGGTGGGGTGGGCGGGTTCGCGCTCGACACCTTCGAGTCGGCGGCGCCGATGGCCGAGGCCATGGCCGCGGCGGTCGAGACGGGGCGCATGCCCCCGTGGGACGCGGCGCCGGGCTGCAACACCTACCGCGGCGACCTCACGCTCGACGCCGACGCGGTCGCCCGCCTGCGCGCCTGGGCCGACGCGGGCGCACCCGCGGGAGACGCCGCCGACAGCGCGCCGGGGGAGCCGCCGGTCGAGGCGCTCGATCGGGTCGACGTCACCCTGTCCATGCCCGAGGCCTACACCCCCAACGGGGCGACGTCTGACGACTACCGGTGCTTCCTCGTCGACTGGCCGGTCGAGGAGGCCACCTACGTCACCGGGTACCGCGTGGTGCCGGGGAACGCGGCGCTGGTGCATCACGTCATCGCCTACATCGCCTCGCCCCTGCAGGTCGAGGAGTACCAGGGCCTCGACGACGCCGAGGCGGGCGTCGGGTGGACCTGCTACGGCGGCCCCGGCCTCGGCGACCAGTCCGACGCGGAGTGGATGGGTTCGTGGGCGCCCGGCGGCTCCAGCGGTGCGTTCCCCAACGGCACCGGCATCAAGATGAAGTCCGGCAGCAAGGTGGTGCTCCAGGTGCACTACAACACCGCCGGTGGCGACGCGGGGAGCGATCTCACCTCGGTCGAGGTGATGACCAGCGACGACGTCGACGCACCCGCCTACATCCAGCCGTGGACCGACCCCACCTGGCTCGACGGCACGGGGATGGACATTCCCGCCGGCAGCGAGGGTACCGAACACAGCTTCACCATGACCAACACCTGGTCCCCGTTCCAGGTCCACACCGCCAGCATGCACATGCACCAGCTCGGGCGCACCGGAGGTCTCGAGATCGAGCACGCCGACGGGAGCACCGACTGCCTGGTCGATGTCCAGGACTGGGACTTCAACTGGCAACGCACCTACGTGCTCGCCGAGGCGCTCACGGTCGAGGAGGGGGACAAGATCACGGTCCGCTGCACGTGGGACAACCCCACCGAAGAAGACATCAACTGGGGCGAAGGCACCGGTGACGAGATGTGCCTGGGCACGATGCTCTGGTCGTTCTGAGCGAGCTCAGATCACGCCGAGGTCGCGGCCGACCTCGGTGAACGCCTGCACCGCCTGATCCACCTGGGCCCGGGTGTGCGCGGCGCTGATCTGCACCCGGATGCGGGCTTGCCCGCGGGGAACCACCGGGAAGCTGAAGCCGATCACGTAGATGCCCTTCTGGAGCATCCGGTCGGCCATCTCGGTGGCCAGGCGCGCGTCGCCGAGCATCAGCGGGCAGATGGGGTGCACGCCGGGGCGGATCTGGAACCCGGCCGCCGTCATCGCCGCGCGGAAGTGGAGGGTGTTTTCTTCGAGGCGGTCGCGGCGCTCGGTGCTCGCGCTCAACAGCTCGAACACCCGGATGGCCGCGCCGACGATGGGCGGCGCCACCGTGTTGCTGAACAGGTACGGACGGCTGCGTTGGCGCAGCAGCTCGATGATCTCCCTCCGGCCGCTGGTGAAGCCGCCCTGGCTCCCACCGAGCGCCTTGCCGAGGGTGCTGGTGACCACGTCGACGCGACCCATCACGCCGCAGTGTTCGATACTGCCCCGGCCCGTGCGGCCGACGAAGCCGGTGGCGTGACTGTCGTCGACCATGACCAGGGCGCCGTGCTTTTCCGCGATGTCACAGATGTCGCCGAGGGGGGCGATGTCGCCATCCATGGAGAACACACCATCGGTCGCGACCAGCTTGATGCGTGCACCCTTCACCGCCTCGAGCTTGGCGTCGAGGTCGGCGAGGTCGAGGTGTTTGTAGCGGAGGCGCTCGGCCTTGGCGAGGCGGATTCCGTCGATGATGCTCGCGTGGTTGAGCTCGTCGGAGATGATGGCGTCCCCCTCCCCACACAACGTTTCGAACAGGCCCCCGTTGGCGTCGAAACATGAGCTGTAGAGGATGGTGTCGTCGGTACCGAGGAAACGACTGACGGCGGCCTCGAGCTCCTTGTGGATGTCTTGGGTTCCACAGATGAAGCGCACACTGGCCATGCCGAGGCCGTGGCTGTCGAGCGCGGCCTTGGCGGCGTCGACCAGCTCGGGGTGGTCGGCGAGGCCCAGGTCGTTGTTGGCGCAGAAGTTGAGGACCGCCTGGCCGGACGCGACGCGGATCGTGCTGTCCTGCGGCGAGACGATGACCCGCTCCTTCTTCCAGGTGCCGGCCTCGCGGATGGCGTCGAGGGCGGTGGTGAGGACAGGCTTGGCGGCGTCGTACATGGTCGCTCCGGGCGTGCCCGTCTAACCGGCGGGCACCGGGTGGGCGCTGCCCCGCGACCGTCCCCACGCCGGGCTGGGGCGGGCGGGCAGCGCGGCGCCGATCAGCGGTCGGGCCGGGCGGCGGCCTTGGCCGGCGCCGCGGGGGCGTTCGCCAGCTCCCACGCGAGCGCCGCCATGGCCGCGGTCGCGTCCGCCAACGCGACCGGGTCGACCTTGTCGACGGTGTCGGCGTGGGTGTGGTGCACGTCGAAGTAGTGGGAGTCGTCGGGCAACAGGCCGATGGAGAGCACACCGTCGTCGTTGAGCGGGCTGATGTCCGCGCCGCCGCCCGAGTCGCGCAGGTACATGCCGCTCCCGGCCAATCGCGGCGTGAGCCACGCCCGCTGCGCCACGTCGGCGGTGAACCCCCACCCCTGCGGCGCGCCGCCGCCGAGGTCGCTCTCGATGGCCGCGACGTGGCGCTCCTTGCCGTGCGCGGCGAAGTAGGCCTTCCCGCCCCGAAGGCCGTTCTCTTCGTTGGCGAAGAGCACGACGCGCACGGTGCGCGCGGGGCGGCCGCGGGCGGCGATGAGGCGGAGCGCCTCTACGCTCTCGACCACGCCCGCGCCGTCGTCGTGCGCGCCCTGGCCGACGTCCCAGGAGTCGAGGTGGCCGCCGAGCAGTACGATCTCGTCCGGGCGCGTGGCCCCGCGCAGCTCGCCGATGACGTTGACCGCGTCGGCGTCGGGCCGGGTCTCGGCCTGCAGGTCCAGGCGCACGCGGACCTCGCCGCGGGCCGCCATCCGGGCGAGGCGGTCGGCCTCCTCGGTCGGGATGGCGGCGGCCGGGATGCGCGGCGACTTCTCGTCGTAGAAGACCCCACCGGTGTGGGGCGTGTACAGCGAGCGGGTGGTGACCGACCGGACGAGCACCGCGAGCGCGCCGTGCACCGCCGCCTTGCTCGCGCCGGAGGCGCGGAACGCCACCGCCTCGCCGTAGTGGTCGATCGTCGGGAGCCCGTCGCGCATCGGGTGGTCGAAGAGCACGATCTTGCCCTTGACCTGGGGCCCGAGCTCGGAGAACTCCCGAATCACCACCACCGGGGCCTCCACCCCTCCGGCCGGCGTGGCCACGCTCCCGCCGAGCGCGAGGAGCGCGAGGGGCTCCGGGCGCGGCGCGACCAGCACCAAGGACGCCGGGCCGCGCACCCACACGGGGACCTTCAGCGGGTCGAGCGACACCGTGAGCCCGTCGGCGCGGAGCCACTCGGCCGTGAGCCGCTCGGCGCGCACCTGCCCGGGCGACCCGGCGAGCCGGTGGCCGGCCACGTCGCAAAGCTCCGCGAGCCGATCCCAGATGCGGCCGCGCGCCGACTGCGCGGCGGCGCGGAACGCCTGCCAGTCGGGGTCGGTGGGCGCCCACGGCGCGCCGGTGGGGCCGGGTGCCGAGCCCGCGGGGGGCGGCTCGTTGGCGGCGGCGACGGGGGCGACCGCGAGGGCCGCGCACAGAGCGAGGAGCAGGTTCACGCGCGCCCCATATTCCGTGCTACGCTCCGCGCATGAACGCGCTCGTGCTTGGATTTGGAGCTTTTGGGGCAGTGGTCGACAACCCGTCGTCGCGACTCGCCGGGCAGTTGTCGGACCGCGTCGTGGGGCGCGGCGGGCACCGCCTGGTGGGCGGGGAGATGCCGGTGGTCTACTCGGCCGTGCCGAGCTTTTCGATGGAGGTGATCGCGCGCGTCCAGCCGGTCTTCACCCTCGGGATCGGTGTGGCCATGGGCCGCCCCGCGCCGCTGGTGGAGCGGATCGGGCGCAACCACGCCAACCCCGACGTCGAGGACAACGCGGGCCTGGGGCTCGCCGACTTCGGCACCGGTCCGACCGAGCGGCGGTCGACCGAGGCCGATGCGCTGGCCGAAGCACTGGGGGTGGGCGTGTCCGACGACGCGGGGAGCTACGTCTGCAACGCGTGGTTGTACCGGATGCTCGGCACCGGGCAGCGGGTCGCGTTCCTCCACGTGCCCGGTGAAGGCATGCCCGCCGACGCGCTGGCCGAGGGGCTGGGCCGCTACCTCGACGGGTTGTCGGCGCGGCTGGGGTGATACCGGCGGGGGATGGGCGCGTCGCTCCTCCCGATCACCCTGCTCGCGGGCTGCGTCGCCGCGTGGCACCCGCCGACCCCCGGGCGGTTCGACCTCGTCGTCCCCGACGGGTGGACGGTCACGCGCAACTACCGATGGCTCGGCGCCGACACCGTCGTCCTCGATGGCGAAGGTGCGTCGATCAGCGTGAACGTCCGGCGTGAGGTCGGGACGGGCCACCTGCCGCTCGACCTGGTGGCGAGTGTGCGCGCCTTGTCGTGGGGCCGGCGCGTGGGCGTCGAGAACGCCATCCTCGCGGAGCACGAGATCGAGGTCGACGCGCGGCGGGCGGCGGCGGTCACCGGCCTGCGGCGCTGGCGCACCGCGCGCACGGCGTACACGATGGTCCTGATGCGCGGGGGCGGGTGGACGGTCGAGCTGGTGCTGCACGCCCCCGAGCACGAGCTCGACCCGCACGCGGCCGCGTGGGCGGCCTTCCTGAGCGGCTTCCGGCTGAGCTGCCCGCCCGAACCCGACGGCCCACTCTACGAGGACGACCTGTGGCGACGCTGAAGGTCGACGTGCTCCGGCGCGAGGGCGAAGGTCCGTTCCCCGTCGTGGTGCGCACGGCGGAGGGCCGGGTGCTCCGGCTGCACGGCGACGCGGCCCCGCGCCACGCGCGGTGGTTCGGCATGTCCGACGGGGTCGCCGTGTGGGCCGAACCGGCCGACGCCGCCGGCGCGAGCACCGGCGAGGTGGTGGAGGTGCACGTCGAGGAGCTGATCGACGAGGTGGGCGTGGCGGTGGGCCCGGATCGTGATCATCGAGGCATCTTCGACCCGCCGGGCGAGTCGTCGCTCACGGGCGAGCGCACCGGGGCGTCCACCGAAGAAGCCGGGGTCGAGACCCAGCGGACGGCGGTGCTCGCGTGGATCGCGGCCAGCCTGGGCGAGCCCCACGCCCTCCCGGCGTCGGCGCCGCCGTCGGCGGCCCTGCGCACCCGGATCGCCGACGAAGCGCCCGACCTCCTGCCGAGCCTCGCGGCGCCGCCCACCGCGAAGGGCGGTCGCGTTCTGCGCACACCGCCCGCTGCGCCGCTGGCCACGACGCCGGAGCGCGACGACACCGAGACCCAGGTCGACCTGCTCCCGCCCGCGGGCCCGCCCACCGACGCGGGCGGCGCGACGACGACCGGCACACACACCCTGCGGTGGCTCACCGCCGAGCGCATGGTGTGGGTCGGGTTCGCGGTGGCGGCCTGCTTGTTGGCGGGGAGCGCGCTGGCGTGGTGGTGGTGGGTGCCCGGTACCGGCTGGACGCTCCCGGCGGGGCCCGCGATGCGGGCCGGCCCCAGCTCGGCCCCGGGGTAGGTCGCGCCGCATCGCCCAATCGGGCCTCCGGCTCGGCCGTCAGCGGCGGGGGCCCTTGCTGCGGGGGGGCGGGCGCGTGGCGCTCGGCTTCGGGGCGCCCGGCACCACGCCGGCGACCGGGCGAGGCGCGGTGTCTTCGGGGTAGATCTCGTGGACCCAGGCCCGGAACTCTTCGAACGTGCCGTCGAGGATGCTCCGGCGCATGCGGCCCATGAACGACGCGAACCAGTGCAGGTTGTGGAGCGTGGAGAGCGTGGCGCTCAGGACTTCACCGACCTTGAACAGATGATGCAGGTATGCCCTGGAGAAGTTCTTGCACGTGTAGCACCCGCACGAGGTGTCGACCGGGTACATGTCCTTGCGGTAGCGGGCGTCGGTCAGCCGGATTCGACCCTTGTCCGTGTAGAGCGCGGCGCCACGGGCGTGGCGGGTGGCGATGACGCAGTCGAACATGTCCACTCCGCGCGCCACGCCCTCGACGAGGTCGAGCGGGCGGCCGACGCCCATCAGGTAGCGGACCTGGTCGGTGCGGAGGTGGGGCATCGTCCAGTCGAGCACTTCGCACATGTTGGCGTGGCCTTCGCCCACGGAGAGGCCGCCGATGGCGAGTCCGTCGAAACCGATGTCCTGGATCTGCTCGGCACTTTTCTGGCGGAGCTCGGGCCAGAAGCCGCCCTGGACGATGCCGAACAGCGCCTGGTCGTCGCGCGTGTGCGCGGCGCGGCTGCGCTTTTCCCAGCGGGTGGTCCGCTCTACGCTCGCTTCGGCGTAGCGGCGGTCGGCGCCGAAGGGGAGGCACTCGTCGAAGACCATGGCAATGTCGGCGCCGAGGTCCTGCTGGATCTGCATGGAGCGTTCGGCGGTGAGGAACGTGGACTGCCCGTCGACCTCGTAGCGGAAGCGGACGCCCTCCTCGGAGAGTTCCTTGTTCTCCAGGGAGAACACCTGGAACCCGCCGGAGTCGGTGAGCGTCGGGTTGGGGACCGCCATGAAGCGGCCCAGGCCCCCGGCCTTCTTGACGATGTCTTCACCGGGGCGTTGCGACAGGTGGTAGGTGTTCGCGAGGACGATCTGCGTGTCGGTAGAGGCAAGGTGCAACGGGGACAAGGTGCGGATCGCCCCCTGCGTTCCCACCGGCATGAACAGCGGGGTGCGCACCTCGTGGCCGCGGACGAGGCTGAGCGTGCCGGCGCGAGGCCCACGGGGGTCGCCGCCTTGGAGCGTGAATCGTGCGGGAGCGGTCATGCCGCGCGACTAATCCGACGCGCATGGTTACGTCGTCGGTTCATGGCCAGCGGCTCGCGCGCCCGTCCTCCGAGCTTCCCTCCCGGAAGCAACGTCTCGGACTACTACCGGGTCGAGGGGCTCGTGCGCCTTTCCGAAGGTCGTATGTACTACCTGGTCAATGACCACCGGGTAGACCGCGCCGCGCGGCGGTGTTGGGAGTGCGGGCACGAGGACAACCGGCCGAGCGCCGATGCGTGCGAGAGCTGCGGGGCCAGCCTCGCGGTCCGGCGGTTCTTGCTGTCGGTGCGTTGGGAACGCTCCGGGTTCGACCCATACCTGGCCTTCTTCCAGAAGCAGATCGCGCACCCGGCGCTGCTCGCGCCGTGCGACGTCTTCCCGTGGCCGGACGCGAGTCCCAACCAGATCTGCAGCGTGGTCCCCTACAACGGGGAGACCTTCCTGCTCGACGAAGCGGCGCCACTCCCCATCGGGAGGGTGGTGCGGTTCGCGCAGCGGGCGTGCGGCATGCTTGGCATGCTGTCGTACAACGGCGTCAAACTGGGGTGGATCAACCGGAGTAACTTCCTCCTCCGCCCGAACGGCGAGGTGATGTTGTTCGATCCGGAGGTCGCGGCGGTCCTCGACGGGCCGCTCCCACCCGAGGACACCCGCCCGATCGTGATGCAGCTGGGCGAACTGCTGCGCCGCTACACGCCGCTCGAAGAGAAGGAGTGGCAGCAGTTCTTCACCGAGGCGGAGCGTGGCGCGTTTGCCACCCCCGCCGAGTTCGGTCGCGCCCTGCAGATCGAGGCGCACCACGAGCGCAACCACGCCAACACCACGCACGTCGGCATGTCCGACGTCGGCCTGCAGCGGGCGCTCAACGAGGACAACTGGGGCTGGGCCCGACTCACCGACGGCGTCGAGCTCTTCGTGGTCGCCGACGGCATGGGCGGTCACGACTGCGGCGAGGTGGCGAGCCGCCTCGCGGTCGAGACGCTGATCCAGGTCGCGCGTGAGCGCATCGACGTGCAGCCGCGCCCCCCGATCGACGCGATCGAGAACGCGCTGGACGAAGCGTTCCAGACGGCCAACAACACCATCAAGGGCAACGCCGAGGCCCGCGGCAACGACATGGGCACCACGTTGGTGTGCGCCATGGTGATCGACGATCAGGTGGCGTTGTGCGCCAACGTGGGCGATTCCCGTGGGTACCTGTTCCGGGGCGGCGCGCTCCACCAGGTCACCAAGGACCACTCGCTCGTCGCGCGGATGGTCGAGCAGAACCGGCTCACCGCGGCCGAGGCCCGCCACCACCCGCACAGCAACATCCTCCTGCGCACCGTGGGCACCGAGCGGAACGTCGACATCGACATCTTCCGCGTCGAGCTCGAGACGGGCGACAAGCTGCTCCTCTGCTCCGACGGCCTGTGGGGCGAGGTCGAGGACGTGGAGATGGAGTCGGTCCTCAACCAGCAGTCCGACGGCCGGGTCGCCGCGCGCGAGCTGGTCCGCGCCGCCCACATCGGGGGCGGGAAGGACAACATCACGGTCATCGTCGCGAGTGTGCCCGCGCTGGTCGAGGAGGCCGAGGCCCTCCCCCGCAACGCTTCGGCGCCCGCGGTCGTGTCGCGCGCCTCCCTGTCTTCGTCGGGCTGAGCGGCCGCGGTCAGTCCGGGCGGGTGGTGTCCGGGTCTGCTTCGTCGTCGTCCTTGTCGCGTTCGTCGTCGTTGGCCGTGGCGCCGGTCGTGTAGCCGAGCGCCTCGAGCGCCGCCGAGAGCTCGCCGTCGGCCCCGACGATGGCCTCGCCGACCGGGAGCGGGAGCACGGCCCAGGTGACGCTCACTTCGACCGCGCCGGCGCGGGTGGTCGAGAGCTCGGTCCCGGACCCGTCGAACGGATTGGCATGGAGGTTGTCGAACCCGCTCATCCGGCCTTCGATGCGCACGCCGACGGAGCCGACGACGTCCTCGCCGGCGAGCTTCGGGACGATGAAGATCTCGCGGTTGTCGCGCAGGCGACTCTCGAACTCGAGCTCGACGAACTCGCCGTGGACGGCGAGGACCTCGGCGCGGGTGATGGCGGTCGGCTCGTCGCCGACCCACGCGTGCTCCACCCCGCCCGGCACTTGCAGGTCCACGCGGACGGGCTTGTTGGGGCGGCCGCTCACCGTGACCCGCAGCGCGAGCACCAGCTCGCGGTCGAGGTCGGTGGCCAGCGCGGTGCGCGCGGCGTCGGTGCTGCCGCCGGTGCGCACGAGGTCGTGCGCTTCGCCGGGATCGGCGCGCAGGTCGTACAGCTCCTCGCGGCCCTTGGTCGTGATGTACTTCTTTCCGTCGGCGACGCTGCCCCACTGCACGCCGCCGTAGAGGGCTCGCCCGATGGCGAACGAGCGGTCGGCGATCGTGGTGGTGTCGCCTGTGCGCGCGGCGGGGGCGAGCGAAGCGCCCTCGAGCTCCGCACCGAGCTCGGTGGTCGGAATGCCGAGCAGGTCGAGCACGGTCGGCGCCACGTCGAGAAGTGTGACCGGCGCGTCGACGCGGCGGGGGGTGAGGCCGGGCGAGCGGACGACCAGGGGGATGCGCAGGAGCTCGTCGTAGAGCGTGTGGCCGTGTTCGAGGTCGCCGTGGTCGAAGAACTCCTCGCCGTGGTCGGCGAAGAGCACGACGGTGGCGTCGTCGCCGAGCTCGCCGAGGAGCGCGGAGAGCTGATCGTCGACGTAGCGGAGGTTCTGGTCGTAGCGCCCGACGATGAAGGGCTTGACCCGCTCGCGCTGGTACTCGGCCACCTGCATCAGGATCGTGCGGTTGAACATCTCGCGTAGCCCGCGGGGCCGCTCCCCTTCCCAGATGCCGCGGTAGCGGGAGGGCTCCTTGTAGGGGAGGTGCAGGTCCATGAAGTGGACGAGCACCAGGGCATCTTCGTCCTGGTGGCGGCGCAGGAAGTCGCGCGCGCGCCACGTCTCGAACGCCGCGCCCGGCCAGTTGAGGCAGCCGTGTTCGCCCCAGCCGCGGTCCATCTCGAAGTTCGAGGAGAGGTACACGTTGCCGACGAACGCCCCGGTGGCCCAGCCGCGCTTGCGCAGGACCTCCTGGAGGGTGCGGGACGACGCGAAGTGCTCAGGGTGGCGGCCCGTCCACAACGCGCGCGTGGCGGGCAAGGTCCACGGCGCCACCGTCCGGGCGTCCTCGAAGACGACGGACTCCTTCGCCCAGGCGTCGAGCTTCGGCGCGGTCGCGCGCTCGTAGCCGTAGGTGGGGAGGTGGTCCCTGCGGAGGGTGTCGATGAACGCGAGCACCACCTTGCGCGGCTTGGCGGGCTTCACGTGGAGGGTGGGCGAAGCGACGAAGACGTGGTCGAGCGCGGTGTCGGCGTCGGTGACGACCAGCCGCAGTCGTGCGGGACCGGAGCTCGCCGGCAGGGGCAACTCGATCGCGTCGAAGCGGGCTTCGGTGACGCGCACCACGCCGACCTTGACGGTGCCGACCCAGGCTTCGAGCGTGGCCCCGTCGGATCGTGCGCCTTCGTCGACCTCGGGGGGCAGGATTCCCGGCTCCATCCGCAGGGTGGCGCCCTCGGGGATCGTGACGTCCCACCCGACGCTGGCGGCCCCGGAGAGGAGCACCCCGTGGCGCGTGACGTCGTCGACCTGCGCGGAGCGAAACGCCCAGGCGGCGGCGTCGCCGCCGGTGAAGCGGAGCCGCTCCTCGCGCGCGAGGGCGGGCGGGTAGACCAGGTGGTAGTCCTCGACCACGGGGCGCTCGGACTCTGCGCGCACGCGGACGAGGACCGAGGACGCGGTGGCCTCCCATGTGCCCGCCATCCCGCGGTCCGCGGGATCGGCGTCGTACATCAGGCGGCGTTCGCCGCGGAACAGCTCCATCTCGGGCGGCTGCCGCTCGAAGAACAACGCTCGGGGCCGAATCGAGTGGCGGGCTTCGTACGTCCGCACGCCGTCCACGACGCCCACCAAGCGGAACGGACCGCGAAGCGCGGTCTTTTCAGGGACTTCGCCCGCGGAGCTGAGGGGGATGCTCAGCTCGGCGGCGGGCAGATAGTCCAGCCCGACCGCCGAGGTCTCGGCGAGCGCGGCTCCGAACGCGAACCACCACACGACCGCGCGCGCCTAGGCGCGGCGACGCCGGAAGAGGGCCACCAGGCCGGCAGCGCTCGCGGCCACCAGGCCCGCTTCGCCACCGGTGGCGCACACGGCGCCCCCACCGGTGTCCTGCACATCGAGCGTGAGCTTGCCCGCGGCCATGCCGCCCGGCCCGCCGACGTTCATCAGCACGGTGTAGGTGCCCGACGCGGGGAAGTGGACGATGGGCGCCCAGGCGCCGATCACGTCGCCCTCGCCGTCGCCGTCGAAGTCGACGAGCTTGGCGGGATCGACCTCGCTGCCTTCGTACACCTCCCACTGGATGGTGTCGACGCAGCCGTAGGTGCTCATGTCGGTGCGGTTGATCGTGCGCCAGATGAGACCCTCGTCGACCTCGAGCTGGAAGTAGCCGCCGGCGTCGGGCTCGGGGATCGGCTCGGTGCAGGCCAGCACGTAGCCGATCTCCGTCTGCTCGTAGGTCGTGACGTCGCAGTCGCCCGGATCGTCGAGCGCCATCTTCGCGTAGACGCTGTAGGCGCCGCTCTCCTCGTAGGTGTGCGACGCGGAGGCGGAGCCCTCGACGGTCTCCTCCTGGCCATCGCCCCACTTCCAGCCGACCGAGCTCACCGAAGCGTCGGACTGGATCTCGAAGTCGACGGTGAGCGGCGCCGCGCCGAAGCGCGGGCTCACGGCGGCGAAGACGCCATACACGCCGTAGAGCGCGTTGATGCTCGTCTGGTCGTCGATGTTGGGCGAGTTGCCCTCGATGCTGCACGAGCTCGCGGTCCAGAACATCGTGGCGTCGGCGAGATCCTGGTCGGTGCAGGGGTCGCCGTCTTCGCAGGAGTGGGCGAGGCCGTGAAGGTGGCCGATCTCGTGGGTGGCCACCGCCTCCAGCGAGGTCTCGCCGTTGCACACGCCGCCCTGGATGTCGGCCGTGAACGCGAAGTCGACGTTGTCGTTGAACACGATGTCGCTGTCGTCGACTTCGTAGTAGACCCGGCCGTTGGCGGTCTTGGTGCCGCGCGCGCTCGGCTGCGTATAGGTGACCGCGAGCACGCCGCCGTCCTGCTCGTCCAGCTCGTCTTCGAAGTGGAAGGTGGTGCGGCCGTCCTGCCAGTCACGGGAGTCGAGGAAGATCGTCCCCTCGTAGGTGTTGGACAGGCCGGCGCACGGCGCGAACTCCGGCCAGTTGTCCCACGAGGCTTGCAGCTCGGTGAGGATGTGTTCCTGGTCGGTGGCCTCGTCGACCAGCAGGGAGTCCTCGAGCGGATCGGGGTCGAACCACCACTGCAGCGGGTACTGCTCGGCGGGCCAGTAGAAGCCGGTGTGCTCCCACGCGAACGCGGCGGAGGTGACGATGAGCAGGCCGAGCATCACTTGACCCCAGGCTGGAGCTTGTTGATCGTGCGCAGGTGGTCGACCGCGACGCCGGGAATGGGCTCGCCATCCCAGCCGAGCGCGACGCGCGCGCGCACCGCGGACTCGTACGAGGCGAGGGACTGACGCTCGGCAGCCGGCGGGTGCGGGACGAAGCGGGCGTCGTAGGGACGGTCGGCGGGGAGGGTGAACCGCACCACCATGTCGGACCCGTCGGCGGGGTTCTGCCGGATGGTGAACTTGCCCATCATCAGGCCCACCGTGCCGTAGACCGTGCCGAAGCGCTTGAGGTTGAGGTACACCAGCACCCGCTCCTCCTCGTCGTACCGAGGCGCCAGGTGCACCGCCGTGATGGCGCCGTCCTCGGCGACGCCGCCGGGGGCTTCGAGCGGGAGGAGGTCGCCGACCTTCACGTCGCCCTTGAGCACGCGGTCGACCCGGAGCTGGGCCCGCGTCCACACCCGCCCCGTCTCGTCCTTCCAGGGCGTGACGGAGAGCACGGTGCCCTCGACGATGGCGTCGGACGCATCGACCATCTGGTCGTGCGAGAGCGCCGCGAGCGTGGTGGCGGCCGCGGGCGTGGCGAGCGCAAGACCCGCAACGGCCCCCACCGCCAGCATGCGAACGAATCGGTTCATGAGAGCCCCATGCGTGGATGCGAACGCCCGACTCTATGTCCTGGCGTCGCGGCCGTCAACCGATCGGGAAGGTTGACGAGGCCGGCGCCATCCGGTATGCGTAGCCGTTCCGCAAACCCGACCTGCGCCCGCTCCCGGCGTTGGTCGAACCCGGGCAGGATCGTCACATGCAGTACCTGAACCGCTTCCGCGCCGTGCTCCTCGGGGTCTTCGCCGCCTTCCTGGCGACGGTGGCGCTCAGCGGTCCCGCCTGGGCATCGGCCTCCGGCACGATCAAGGGCGTGGTCACCGACGAATCGGAGCTGCCCATCCCGGGCGCGCTCCTCACGGTCAGCTCCGACAAGCTGATCGGCGGCGCGATGCAGTACACCTCCGATGCCGACGGCAACTTCGTCTTTGCCGAGCTCCCGCCGGGTTCGTACAAGCTCGTCGCGGCCAAGCAGGGCTTCGGCGAGGTGACCAAGAGCGGCGTCACCGTCGCGGTCGGCCGTACCACCAACGTCAACATCCTCATGAAGTACGGTGGTGAGACCATCGTCATCGAGGAGAAGACCAAGGTCGTCGACACCGAGAACGCGTCGAACACGACGACCTTCAACCGCGACTACCTGCAGAAGGTCCCGAGCGGGCGCAGCTACCAGTCGGTCATCGGCAACGCCGCCCAGGTGCTCGGTTCGGGCAACGCGAGCGCCGCGGGCGCGTCGGGCAACGAGAACACCTGGATGATGGACGGGATCAACGTCACCGACCCCGTCACCGGCACGTTCTCCCAGAACTTCAACTTCGACGCGATCGAAGAGATCCAGGTCATCACCGGCGGCTACGACCCGGAGTACGGGGCGTCGCTGGGCGCGGTCTTCCAGGTCATCACGCGCTCGGGCGGCAACACCCTCGAGGTGTTCACCAACGCGGAGTACACCAACGGAAACTGGTCTCCGAAGCTCGATGACCGCTACGCCGCCGACGCGGCCATGCTCAACTTCGGCTCCTTCGACTACAACTCGCAGAGTGGTTCGGTCTCCGCCACCATCGCCGGGCCGATCGTCCGCGACCGCGTGTGGTTCATCGGCAGCTACCAGTACGAGCGCAGCCTCTACACCAACGTCGGCATCGGCACGCCGATGGACTTCGACGCGCACTACGTGTTCACCAAGATCACGATGCAGCCGGTGTCCCAGCACCGCATCTCCTTGTCGCTGAACACCGACCCGACGACGATCGACAACATCGACCAGGGCGACCGGTACACCCTCCCCGAGGCGCAAGCCCGGCAGATGCAGGGAGGGTACGTGCTCGCCGGCAAGTGGAACTGGTTCTTCAACGAGGACGCCAACCTCGAGACCACGTTCTCGTTGCAGAAGTCGTTCATCGAGCAGAGCGGCGTGCCCTGCACCCACGACGAGGAGCTCGGGTACAACCCGTGCGAGCCCGACGAGTCCGAGAACACGATCGACTACGACACGTCGGGCCGCTACGGCTCCTACGGTGCCTTCAATCGTGACAACTTCACGTTCTTCCAGTTCGACGACCGGTGGCACGCCGAAGCGAGCACCAAGTTCAGCGTGCTCAACGTCAACTTCCTCGGCAAGCACGACTTCAAGGCCGGCCTCGACTTCAACTACAGCGCGTGGGACTGGGTCTACGGCGCCACCGGCAACATGTACTTCGTCGACCTGTACGAGAACCAGTTCGATCCGGAGACGCTGAAGAACTGGTACTTCGTCGAGTACTCCGGCAGCAGCGTGTACCGCGCCGATGCCTACTCGGCGGCCGGCTTCGTCCAGGACGTGTACAAGCCCGTCGACAACCTCACCTTCCGCTACGGCGTCCGCTACGACCGCTCCCTGGTGCGCAACGACGCCGGCGACGCGGTGGTGGACGTCGGGGTGTTCGGACCGCGCGTGTATGCGATCTGGGACCCGTGGAACGACGACAAGACCGCGATCCGCGCCGGCTACGGCCGGTTCAACGACCTCGGTCGCCTCGACGTGTCGAGCTACCTCAGCCGCTCGCAGCTCGCGGGCAAGATCATCTACGACGGCACGTTGGACAACGGGACCAACTACGCGTCCCAGGCGTATCTGAGCGAGAGCACCGACAACACCTTCACCTACGGCGACCTGTCGGCGCCACATTCGGACGAGTTCACCGCGTCGGTGCAGCGTGAGGTGGTTCCGGAGCTTTCGGCCGAGGTGCGGTTCACCGGGAAGTTCACCCGCAACGTCTACACCTTCGACGAGACCAACCTCATCTACGACGAGGACGGCTACTCCTTCCTCGGCACCAGCGAGGGCTACTCCGACTTCAACCGCTACTACCGGTTGCGCACCCCCGGGATCGCGCGTCGCGACTACTTCGCCGTCGACGTGGAGCTCGCCAAGTTCGAGTCGAAGCGGTGGTTCGCGATGGCGACCTACTCCTACGTCTCGAGCCGCGGCACCACGCAGAACTCGCTGAGCGCGGGCCTCTCCAACCCCTCGCAGGTCGAGCTCATGTACGGTTCGCTCGGCAGCGACGTGAACCACCAGGTGAAGGCCTCCGGCTACTGGCTCGTCCCGAACGACCCCTGGACCACCACGATCGGCGTCGCCGCGCGTGGGTACAGCGGCAGCCCCTACAGCCGGTACTACTGGCAGGCCGCCGACATGGACCTCGCGGGCGGGTCGTACGGCCTGCTGAAGCAGCCGCTCGGCGACTACACCACCACGCCCGGGTACTGGACGGTCGACCTGCTCGTCCAGCAGGAGTTCGTGGTGCCCAAGGGCAAGTTGAACGTGCGGTTCGACCTCTCGAACATCACCAACAACCAGTACACCCTCGCGTACAACACCGGGTACATCGCGGTTCAGAATCGCTACTCGGTGACCAGCCACCTCGGTGGAGTGTCGGGCACGGTCGCGGTCGGCTACACCTACTAGGAGCGCAGACGAATGTTCACCCTCATCGTTGGCTTGGTCGCCTGCGCGAACCCCGAGATCATCAACGACGGCGACGTGCAGGTGCGCGTCGTGATCCCCAAGGAGGCGGCCACGCGCGAGGTTGTGGCGGCCACCGACGAGGACGGCGACGGGCAGTACACCTACGAAGCGCGCACGCTGACCGACCTCCGCCTGCTCGGCCCGGTGTACGTCGGGGCGTTCGGCGGCATGGACGACGTGTCGTTCCCCTACGTCCACCCGGCCATGGGGCCCGTCGTCAGCGGCACGGTCGGGGACACCTACCCCTACGGGGGAGAGAGCCTTGGCCGGCTCGACTTCGCCTGCTACGAATTCCTGGCCTGCAAGGTGACCACCGGCCGGTTCACCGACTACGCGTCGCTCCTCGACCACTTCCGGAACAACCTCGGCACCCCGGTGATCGACTCGTACGGGGCCGAGGTGGTCTCGGAAGAGAACATGCGGGCGGCCTGCTATGAGTACTTCGCCGCGACCAGCGACGAGGAGATGGCCTTCATCGGCGAGGACAACCTCTCCTTCGAAGAGGAGGGGGACAACTTCGTCGCCGACATGGTGCTCCACCACACCAACCGCGTCTCGGGCATGAGCATCTGGGGCTTCATGGACGCCCCCGAGCTCGCCACCGACGGTGTCTCCTCCAACGGCGCCTACACCACCTGCAACCCCTCTTCGGGACGCTCGGTCGACGACTACAACTCCGAGTTCCAGGAGGGGGGCTCCTCCTTCGACATCTTGAACTCGCCGAGCACGTACATTCAATACGAAGACTGGGTGTCCGACGGGCTGGCCGTCGTCGAATTCGACGACGAGTACAACCAGCTCGAAGTGCCCGAGGTGAACCTCAACTTCCACCACCAGGCGGCGGAGTAACCATGCTCGTCCTCCTCAGCTTGTTCGCCGGTTGTGACCGCGAGGGCCAGCTCTACGCCGCGCAGCCCAACCCCGACTACCCCTTCCTCCAGGACCTGGGCGAGTTCCGCGTGATCTCGGCCGCCGACCAGGAGGCGAACCTCGTGGGCACGGAGTTCCTGTCCTACGCCGACGCGCTCCAGGAGCCCGATGATCAGGGGCGCCGGGGCGTGCACTACGGCGGCCTGGGCGCTCCCGAGGACCCGTCCTACTACGGCGGGGCCACCTTCTCGTTCGAAGGGACGGGAGGCTCGGTTTGCCTCGTGGTCGACCCCGAGGTCGTGTTCTGGAACCAGAGCCAGGACTCGACCGCCACGACCTCCGATTACCTCTACGTCGACGCGACCGCGCCCGACGGTGATCTCGACCTCGATGCGGGCCTCACCGCCTACTACACCGGCTCCCCCGGCGTGGAGATGGGCGACTTCGCCAGCGCCTATACGGACGCGGGCGGGGTAGATCACAGCCTGGACGGCAGCGCGTGCACGCAGATCGGCAGCCAGAACACGCCCGCCCACGCGGGGCGTTCGACCGTCGAGTTCTGCACCATCGACACGTCGGGCCGCGCGGGTGTGTCGTACACGGCAGTGCTCGACACGTTCATGCTCCCCATCGACGACAGCGTGGTCCACTTCGCGACCGCGGTCTTCGAGGGTTCGTGCGCGAACCTGGCCGCCGGCACCACCAACGAGTGCCTGCTCTCGCGCGAAGCGGGCGGGGCGCTCGACCTGACCGACGAAGAGGTCAGCGAAGACTACTGCGAAGACCCCGACAACCAGTGGAACGTGGGCTGCTTGGAGTTGGCGTTCTGCGACACCAAGACCAAGAAGCTCAACGCCTACTGCGAAGACCACTTCGACGACGAGAACGCGCCGTGCACCGACAACGGTGTACATCCGCCGGCCGACGACGAAGAAGCCGACATCGGTCCGTAGTCGAGCGCCTCAGGGCGCCGGGGTGGGCACGGACTTCTGGCTGACGATGGTCTCGCCGGCCAGCCAGCGCAGGCTCCAGGCGCCGCGCTTGTCCTGCCAGGGGTGCGCGTCGGGCAGCTTGCCCAGCGCGACCGGCGCGGCGGTGGACGTCCCGAACACCGTCTGCCCGCCCGCGTCCTTGCCGACGTAGTGGAACGCGCCGTACCCGTCGGGGAGCAGGTGCGTGAGCAGCGAAGGCCCGGCCCACGGGGCCGCGGGGGTCGTGTCGAAGAGTTTGCCGCCGAGGTCGACCCGGAGGCTGCGCATCTGCGCCGGGGTTTCGCCGGCGGCGGCGAGCAGTTGCACCGCCTGGATGGAGAGGCCGCCCGCGCGCCCGTCCTTGTCCGGCAGGACGTCGAACGCCACCGCGGCCGTGGTCCACCCGTCGGCCGCCTTCCACGCCCGGACACCTTGGGCGGGGAGCCGGGCGTCGCGGGTGGGATCGAGCCGGAAGACGTCGAGTCCCTTGGGGTGGGCGAGCACGAGCACCGCGTTCCCACCGGCGTCCACCCCGGTCTCTGCCACGGGCGGGCGCGCGTCGAAGACCGCCACGTCGCGGACCGTGACCTCGCCGCGCTCCGCCATGGTGAGCACCCGGACCGCGCCGGCTGTGCCCTTGGGGTTGGGCACCCACAACGGCAACGCGAAGCCACCCTTGGCGTCGCTGACCGCCCGCGCGAGCGGCACCGCGCTGGACCACGGAATTCCCAGCGAGCGGACATCCCCGGCGACCCGGGTGCCCTCCAGGCGCGCCACGCGCACCTCGCCAGGGTCGCCCGTCCAGTACAACCACCGGGAACGCGCGGTGGTGGGTAACGTACGCGACAGCAAGGGCTGCAACGCCACGCTGCTGCGGAACAGCCAATGGTGGGCGAGCAGCCGGGTGCCGTCGCCCGCCGCGTAGTGGTTCAGGTACACGTCGTGCCCACCCTTGGCGGCGTGCACCCACGGCACCAAGGCGCCGCTGTTCTTGTCGACCACGGGCTCCCAGGCGATGTCGCCCCCCGTCGGACGTGGGGCCGCGACCCGCAGCGTGTGCTCGGGAAAGACCACCGCTTGCGACCCGTCGCCGACGAGCACGTTGAGCTTCCAGCTCCCTTGGTCGAAGCCTGGAGACGACGGAATCTCGAGGAGCACCGACTTCCGCGACTTGGGCGCGAGCGTCCAGTCGCCGCCGGTGTCGAACTGGGGGGGCGTGGTGAACCGCTCCGAGGTGCGTCCCTTGGGATCGACGAGCTTGAAGTGCACGAGGTGAGGCCGCGCCGAGAGGTCGGGCGTGGTGACGGGCGCGGCCCCCTCGTTGGCGACGGTGATCTCGACGAGGATGGGCTGCCCCGCCAGGTACTCGTCGCGGAGCACCATCGACACCGTGCTCCCGTTCGGCGCGGTCGCCCGGATGGGCGTGCCGAAGTCTTCGCGCGCGGCGCGCCGGACGGGGGTGGACGTGGGCGCGGGGACGGCGGGGGCGGGGTCGCCGGCCAGCGCGGCCACGGGGCCGAGGAGGGCGAGCAGCAGGAGCGAGCGCATCGGCGCTACTATGTCACCGGATCGCCGCCCGCGCCCATGCCAGGGCCGCGTCGGGGGACGAAAGGTGACCGTCCAACTGCGCCCGCCGAATCGCGGTGAGCAGCTGCCCGACGGCCCGCCCGGGGGGCATCCCGAGCGCCAGGAGGTCCCGGCCGGTCACCAGCGGCAAGAGCGGCGTCCGGCCGATGCCGAGGTCGGCCGCTGCGGCGCCCAACACCGCGTCGTCGGTGAGGGCCGCGAACAACTCGACCTCCACGCGCTCGGCGAGGTGGCGGGCGCGCGTGGCGGTGGGGGCCTCGGGGGCGGGGGGGAGGGGCGCCATCCACCCATGGCGCGGCGAGCCACCCTCGGCAGGCGCAACGACCGTCGGTGCCTGTTGCGCGGTCGCGAGCGCGAGGGCCTGCCCGCGCACGTCGTAGCCCAGCCAGGAGTGCATCCCGAGGCGGTCGAGCACGTCGGCGAGCGGCGCGGGCGGAGCCGTGCACGCCAACAGCAGCGCGAGGCGGCGCGGAGGGTGCTCGATGGCGGCGGCGGCGAGGCGATCGAGCGACGGAGGGCAGGGTTTGTCCCACGCCGGGAGCACCCGCGCCCAGATGTCGCCGTCGAGGGCGACCTGCCAGCCGACGGAGGGGCGCGGCGAACGGAGCAGCCACTTCTCCACCTCGCCGCGCACGCGCTCGCCGGGCAGCTCGCCGAGCGGCATGCGCCGGCACAGGGCGACCAGCGCCGGATCGACGCGGGCCTGGAAGCGCCCCGCGAACTGAACCACCCGGAGCGCACGCAGCGGGTCCTCGGCGAAGGTGTCCTCGTCGACCGCCCGGAGCAGGCCCCGATCGAGGTCGCCCCGACCGTCGAACGGGTCGATCAGCTCGTCGGTGAGCGGGTCCCACGCGATCGCATTGACCGTGAGGTCACGACGGCGGGCGGCCTCGACCGGGCCGAGGTGCGGGTCGGCCTCGGCGAGGATCCCCCGGTGGCCGGCTCCGACCTTACGATCTCGGCGCGGCACGCTCACGTCGACGGGATCGCGGCCGACGCGGACCTTGAACACCCCGAACGACCGGCCCACCTCGTCGACACGGCCGAAGCGGCGCAACAGGGTGCGCAGGTCGTCGGGCGCCAGGCCGTGCACCTCGATGTCGATGTCGACCGTCGGTTCCCCGCGCAGGGCGTCGCGGACGCACCCGCCGACCAGGAGCGCACGCCCCCCGGCCTCGGCGCACGCGCGCACCATCTCGCGCACCGGGGGCGGCACCTGCAGGCGGTCGGCGAGCGAAGGGGCGGGCAACTCGCCGTTCGTAGTCCGGGTGTTACCCTTGGGCCATGCTGCTGTCCCTGATGAGCCTCGCCCTGGCGGGCGCCCCCGGCCCTGCGCTGCACGTCGGCGATCCCGCGTTGTTGTTCTCGCTGCCGGCGATCAACGAAGACGCGGCGCTGCGCGCGGTGGCGCGCACGAGCGTCGCGCTCAGCGACTTCACCGGCGTCGGCGCCGGCTTCCCCGCCAAGGCCGCGGTCGTCCACTTCCTCGAACGCGCAGGGGGCGAAGCGCAGCTGGCGGCCCTGGGCCGCGTCGACAAGAAGTACAACGCCAAGGGCGTTCGCACGGTGGCCGTGCTCGCGGGCCCCGGCGACATCGCCGCCGTCTCGGACTGGGTGGAGTCCCAGCACCTCGACTTCCCCGTCGTGCGCGACGGGCACGGCATCGTCGTGTCGCGCTACGGCGTTCGGCAGTACCCCACCACCTTCGTGGTCGACGCCGACGGCGACGTGGCGGCCATCGGCATCGCCAAGGCAGACCTCGAGTCCGCCCTGGAGACGGTCCTCAGCGGCCTCGTCGGGAAGTAGCGGGCATCGGGGGAGCGGGAGCGACCGGCCAGGGTGCCGACGCCCCGCCAATCCTTCACCCCGATTGTCCGACCCGGCGGACCAACGCCGACATTCCCCGCGCCTCCAACGCCATCAAGAGCTCCTTGAGCGTGTGCGGGTCGAGCACGGCCTCGGTGTCGGAGACCCAGCCGAGCACGTGCGCATCGAGGTCGACGACGGCCCGGAGCTCGTCGAGTGCGCCCTTGTCGCCCACCCGGAGGAGGGCCACGTTCTTGTGGAGGATGCGGTTCACCGGGTTTCGATCCGGTAGGCGTAGCCCTGCTCCGTCAGGAACAACTGCCGCTTTTCTCCGAAGGTCTGCTCCACGCTGTCGCGGGTGACGATGCTGTAGAAGCTGGCCTTGTTCTCGCCGCCCTTGGGCCGGAGGATGCGGCCGAGGCGCTGCGCCTCCTCCTGACGGCTGCCCCAGGTGCCGCTGACCTGGATGGCGACGTTGGCGTCGGGCAGGTCGACGGAGAAGTTGCCGACCTTGGAGATGACCAGGACCCGCTCCTCGCCGTGACGGAAGCGGTCGTACAGCTCGTCGCGGCGCTTCTGCGGCGTCTTGCCCTCGATGAGCGGAAATCCCAGCTTCCGGCTGAGCCACTCGAGCTGCTCGACGTACATGCCGAGGATGAGGATCCGGTCGCCGCCGTGGCGCTCGAGCAGCTCCTCGATCACCGGGAGCTTCCGGGCGTTGGTGCTGGCGATCCGGAACTTCTCCCGGTCGTCGGCCACCGCGTAGCGCAGGCGGTCGTCGTCCCCGAACTCGACGCGGATCTCGGTGCACAAGGCCGCCGCGATCCACCCCTGGTGCTCGAGGTCCTTCCACGGCACGTCGTACCGCTTGGGGCCGATGAGCGCGAAGACGTCGGTCTCCTTGCCGTCTTCACGGACCAAGGTCGCGGTGAGCCCGAGCCGGCGGCGCGCCTGGAGGTGGGCCACCGCGCGGAAGATCGGCGCCGGGAGCAGGTGCACCTCGTCGTAGATGACCAGGCCCCAGTTCTCCCGATCGAAGATGCCGAAGTGGACGAACTCGTCGTTCTTGCTCTTGCGGAAGGTGAGCATCTGGTAGGTGGACAGCGTGACCGACCGGATGTCCTTGAGCTCGCCCGAGTACTCCGAGACGTCGGCCTCGGTGAGGGTGGTTCGTTCGACGATCTCCTGCTTCCACTGACGCAACGCGGTGACGTTGGTGCAGAGGATGAGCGTCTTCATGCCGAGGCGCGCCATCGCGGCGATCCCCACCATCGTCTTGCCCGCGCCGCAGGGCAGGACCACCACCCCGTTGCCGCCCTGGGCCACGCTGTCGCCGAAGAACGCGTCGACCGCGTCGCGCTGGTACTCGCGGAGGCCCCAGGCGGTGCCGGCTTTGGTCTCGGGGAGGATCTCGACCGCGAGCGAAGCCCCGTCGCGGTAGCCGGCGAGGTCCTCGACCGGCAGGCCCGCGTGCGTGAGCACCTGCTTGAGCTCCCCGCGGTTTCCGGGGTCGACCAGGACGCTGGTCTCGGAGACGCGCTTGCCGAGGAGGTTCTGCACCGGCTTGAGCGAGCACACCTCGGTCATCAGCACCGCGGCGTCGGCGTCGAGCCGCAGGCCGCGGGGGTCCTTGTGGAGCTTGAGCCGCCCCCACTTGCCCATCGTCTGCCGGATCGAGACGGGGACGTTGGGGGGGATCTCGTACTTGGCCCAGTGGTCGAGCGTGGCCAGCACCTCCTCGACGGACATGCCGGCGCTCGCGGCGTTCCACAAGGACAGCGGCGTGACCCGGTAGGTGTGGACGTAGTCGGGCGACTTCACCAGCTCCGCGAACCGCACGAGGGCGTCGCGCGCGGCGCGGAAGTGGGGCCCCATCGTCTCCAGAAGGAGGGTGTGGTCGGACTGGACGATGAGCGGGTTCTCGGGGACGTAGCGCATGGAGGTGCGGCATCTATCCGCGCGCGGCTACGGCAACACCTCGACGTCGACGCCGACCCACGCGGGCACCGGCTCGGCGTCGAGCGCCCGCGCCGAGGCCGCGTCGTCACGCCGGAGCCGCCCGATGACCGAGGACGGGCGGGAATAGGGGCGGCTCAACCGCCAACTCACCAATCGGGCCCCGGGCGCGGCCGCACGCACGAGCGCGTCCCAGACCGCCGGCTCCGCGTCCGGCGCCAGGTCCTCGAAGGCGTCGCCCAGGTAGAACGCGGTCCAGCCGCCGGCCGGTGGTTCGTGGAGGGCGTCGAGCAGCCGACCGTGGAGCCACCGACGGGGCACCCGGCCGGCGGCGAGCCCGGAGTACGCGTCGGGCTGCATCCAGGCGGGCCCGGGATCGCCCGCCACCGTGCCGGAGAGGGCCCAGCGCAGGTTGGCGTGGCCTGCGATCTTGGTGTGCTCGAACATGTGGTGGCAACGCGCGGCGAACCGTGCGGCCAGGTTGGCCTCGGCGGCGGCGAGGCGGGGCGATTGGATGCCCGCGCCGGCGAGCGCGACCGGCGAGAGCGCCATCCGCAGCGCGGCGTGCCACCGCCACGTGTCCCACCGCGTCCGGTACAGCGTGCGCTGGGCCTCGAGGTCCGGTGCGGCCAGCACGGCCTCCACGACCTCGCGGCGCACCGCGAGGGGGAGGGCGCGGCTCCGCAGCAGCGCGACGCGGCGCTCGACGCTGCCCTGGTCGACCAGGCCGAGGCGGATCGCGCCCTCGTGCGCGTCCCAGAAACAACGTGTTGCTTCGTCCAGTTCGGGTCGCAGGAAATGGTAGAACCACACGCGGCGCCCGAAGTGATCGAGCCCGAAGAGGGATCGTGCGCTCGCGACCGGGAGGCGCGCAGCCGCCGCGATGGCGAGGTGGGCGTAGGCGAGCTGGGCGTGGCGCAGGTCGGTGAGATCGACGCTCGCGCCGGTGGCCGCGAGGCACAAGCCGACGTCGCCCGCCCCGCACAGCGCGAGCACCCGGTCGGCAGGCTCGACCCGCAGGGCCGCGCGCGCCACCGCGACGTCGAACCAGCTCCGGGTGGTGAGCAGGCCCGGCACCGGCGCGGCGGGCTCGACCGGGGCCGGGCTCACAGCAGGTGCGCCGTCACGGCGCTCGCCGCGATGCCGGC